>NZ_JAHKRD010000009.1:0-227063 GCF_019345615.1 Shewanella sp. NKUCC01_JLK
ACAATAGCCTTGTGGAACCACCTGATCCCATCCCGAACTCAGAAGTGAAACGCAAACGCGCCGATGGTAGTGTGGGGTCTCCCCATGTGAGAGTAGGTCATCGCCAAGCGCATAATTTAAATAATCTTAATTGATTAGTATAGAATTGCTGATATGGCTCAGTCGGTAGAGCGCATCCTTGGTAAGGATGAGGTCCCCAGTTCGATTCTGGGTATCAGCACCATTACAATCTAGTGTTTAATCCTAGAATAAAGAATTTGCTTGGTGACAATAGCCTTGTGGAACCACCTGATCCCATCCCGAACTCAGAAGTGAAACGCAAACGCGCCAATGGTAGTGTGGGGTCTCCCCATGTGAGAGTAGGTCATCGCCAAGCGCCTAATTATCTCATTGAGATGTAACGAAGCCAGCTGAATAAGCTGGCTTTTTTGCTTTTGTAATCTGTAACATTATTTGCACTAATAGCAATGCTGCCGACTGTAAGTATTGCTATTAGCTTTGTTGGCGAGTCTTCCCTTCAATACACAAGCTTTGCTTCCAGATTTTTCACTATTAATCGATAAAAAAAGCAGCCAGAAGGCTGCTTTGAGGTGGTACTTTCGCATTAGGTTGCTTAAGCTTCTTTAAGCCACTGGGCAGCACGTTTAGCAAAGTAAGTTAAAATACCGTCTGCGCCTGCGCGTTTAAAGCAGAGTAGGGACTCCATGACGATGGCCTTTTCGGCTAACCATCCATTCTGGATTGCTGCCATATGCATGGCGTATTCACCACTGACTTGATAGGCGAATGTTGGCACTGCAAGTTCAGTTTTAACGCGATGCACTATATCTAAATACGGCATACCTGGCTTAACCATCACCATATCGGCTCCTTCTTGGATATCGAGTGCGACTTCATGCAAAGCTTCGTCACTGTTCGCTGGATCCATTTGATAGCTATGCTTATTGCCACCTTTGAGGTTACCCGCTGAGCCTACGGCATCACGGAATGGACCGTAGTAGTTTGAAGAGTATTTTGCCGAGTAAGCCATGATTTGGGTGTTGACGTGCCCTGCCGCTTCTAATGCTTGGCGAATCGCGCCAATACGGCCATCCATCATGTCCGATGGTGCAATGATGTCAGCTCCAGCATCGGCGTGTGACAGTGCTTGCTTCACTAAAATCTCGGTGGTGATATCGTTAAGGATATAACCCGTTTCGTCTATGATGCCGTCTTGACCGTGAGTGGTGAAAGGATCTAGTGCCACGTCAGTCATGATGCCTAGCTGTGGAAAGGCTTTTTTGAGCTCGCGCACTGCACGTTGCACTAGGGCATCTGCGTTATAGGCTTCTTCTGCCATTAATGTTTTTTTCTCTGCAGGTGTCACAGGGAAAAGTGCGATTAATGGGATACCTAACTCAACCAGTTCTTCAGCTTCTTTCAGTAGCAAGTCTATCGAGTAGCGTTCAACACCGGGCATAGAGGCTATTTTTTCACTGCGATTAGTGCCTTCTAGAATAAACATTGGGTAAATCAAGTCATTGACCGTTAGATGATTTTCGGCCATGAGGCGACGGCTAAAATCATGTTTACGCATGCGGCGCATTCTACGCTGAGGGAAGGCACTGGTAATGATATTCACATTTGACTCCTAATTAGGTACTGGTCTTGCTTGATCCGACAAATACAAGCTGACTTGATTACGCCCACCGTTTTTTGCTTGGTAGAGGGCTTTATCTGCTTGTTCTAGTAATTTAGTACTGTGTTGATCGTGGGTCACTATATCGGCACTGACTCCGATACTGATAGTCAAAGGTATCGCTTCACCTTCCCATTCAAAATGAATAGAGGCAACAGCGTCTCTTATTGTTTCAGCAACTTGGAGTGCACCTTCTGCAGTTGTATTAGGAAGGATGATAGCAAATTCCTCCCCCCCAAAACGTGACACTAGATCCGTTGGCCGTTTTAAATGCTGCTGTAATGTTTGAGCTATTGTACGTAATGCTTGATCGCCTGCAAGATGACCGAATCTGTCGTTGATCAGCTTGAAGCGATCAATATCAAGCATTAACAGTGCTATGGGTGTTTCTTGCCTGCGACTGATCCGGCTTTCAGCGATTAAACGTTTATCAAAGGCACTGCGGTTTTTGACCCCAGTTAAACTGTCGATAGTGCTTTGTTCGGTGAGCTTTTGATTCACCTCATGCAATTCTCTGAGGGTGATTTCCAGTTCTAAAGTACGCTCTTGCACCATTTGTTCGAGTTTCTCATTGCTCTCGGCTTCCGCTTTTAGGGCTTCTTCCCGCGCACTACGAATTTTCTGTGCTTGCTTTAAGGCTTCTTGCTGGATACGTAGTTTAGCTTTGCGCTCATCGTTATAGCGGATGGCGAGCACCAGAGACATAAAGATGATTTCAAATGTCAGGCCGAGCATGACAGGGGTTTGCGGTTTTAAATTGAGGTCAATCACGCTGAGATATAGCAAGCTACTGATGCAAGCGCCTGTCAGCATACTCACCCAGCCAATAGTGTACATACGTGCCAGTTTATGGCCATTGATAGCCTGAGTAATGGCAAAGACCATGAGGACCAAGCTGAGTACAGCAACTGAAATGATCTCAATATATAACGCTGTACCATATTGGATGAAAGGTGTGGCGAGTCCAACACAGAGGATATACACAGCACTATAGCGACAAGTGAGTAACATACGGCGGTTTAAATATTTGAGCTGTAATATTTTTTCAGTAAACATTAACGCAAATGCCATAACGATTGGCAGTAAAAACGGCACCATAACTTGCTGTAATAGCGGCCAGTCTGGCCAGAGGAATCGGAAGGCAAAACCGTTAATCGTGGCAACGAGTAAGGTCATGCTAAGTACATAGCCAGAGTAATAGCTGTAGCTGAATGAGCCCGATGCTATGGCGATAAAAAGACTAAAAATGCCGATTGCGGCAAGTACACCAAGTTGGAATCCATGCTCAACGGCGGTAGATTCGGCAATTTGAGCTAAGTCATTAGAAGACCATAGGTTTAATGGTACTGCAGCACTACCTTCAGTTTGAATATGCAGATAGAAAGTATGGGAGTCATCTGTGTTGATCTTGAAAGGATATAGGAAAATATTGCTCAAGAATGGTCGATCCTCATAGGGGAATATATCACCCATCAGAACAGTATTCATGAGTTTATTATTGACTAAATGGTAGATAGTTACCTTGTCTAACAAAGGGTTATCTAGCGCTAAAATGCGCGAAAGTGTTTCGTCAGGGCTGGTTAAGCTGAAACTGAGCCAAAAATCATGGCCGCTGAGTTTTTGAATGTCTTTATTGGTAAAGTTATGCCAATCAGTTTTTGGCAAAGCTTGTATTTCGGCCAGTTCTTTTGCTGGTGTAGGGTGGCTGACCATTAACCAAGGCGTAAGGTTTAAAGGCGTCGTGGTTGACTCGTCAATGCTTAATAGGGTTGCCAAGGCCTGTGTTGGGCATATCCATAGCCACAGCAAGAGTATGAGTGGCATGTTTTTGTTAAGCATGGACTCGATCCAAATTAAAAAACGCTAAGCTATTTTGGTAGCAACGTTTTGCAAACTCATCCGCATTTTCTCCGCGTAGGTTTGCAATATAATTTGCGATATAAGGAAGGTATTCGGGCTTGTTTTTGCTCGATTTAGGTTTGGGCCGCATACTACGGGGGAGTAGGTAAGGGCTATCTGTCTCGATTAAAATGCGATTCTGCGGAATAAAGGGAACGAGTTGCGCTAGTTCTTGGCCGCGTCTTTCATCGCAGACCCAACCTGTTATGCCTAAGTGTAAATCTAGGTCAATATAGGCTTCCATCTGTGCGTGAGTGCCTGTGAAACAATGTAAAAGCGCACCATTAAGATGGGGGCGATATTCACGCAGGATTGCGATAAAGTCTTCGTGGGCATCGCGTTCGTGCATAAGTACGGGCATTTGAAGTTCAATCGCCAATTCCAGTTGCGCGATAAAAGCTTGGCGCTGGATAGGTCTCGGGGAGAAATCACGATTGTAGTCTAAACCACATTCGCCAACGGCAACCACTTGCGGTGCGTGACAGAGTTCAGCTTGTCGAGCGTTTGAGCCATCATGCCAACCACTGGCATGGTGGGGATGCACACCAGCAGTGCAGTAAAGTTGGTTAGGATATTGCTCGCAGACAGCAATGGCTGCCGCACTTTCAGTTAAATCGCTGCCAATAACAATTAACGGCGAAACCCCTTGGTCCGCCGCCGCTTGTATTATCGATACAGTATCTTGTTCGAGTGCGCTGCCAAGTAAATTGACAGCGATATCTATGTATGAGGGCATTATTTTAGGCGTTTTACCCGAACCTTGGCATTGCGATCATCGGTACCCATTAAAAAAGAACCTAAAGCGGCTTTTTCAATATAGACAGTTTCACCTTGCTTAACATTGTACTTACGGCCATCAGTTTGTTTCCATACCTGACCGTTAGTGAAAGTCACTTTAATGTCTCCGTAGGCATCTTCAGCTATAGATTGAATCTCTAAATAAATCTTATCGACAGTATTTTCTTGAACACGCTTGGCTTCCATCCCAAAGTCATCGGCAATTTTTGCCGCTGGTGCTTGGGGGGCGGTTGCCACTATCGCTGCTGCAGTCGTAGGGACTGCAACTGTTGCTACTGTAGTCGGTATCACTTGAGTGCTAATGGTGCCAGCTTTTACGCTTTCTGCTAGCTTGTCATAGCAAATCAAGCGGTCGAGTTTATCGGCGGTTGTTGCACATTGGGTTAACTGTTGTTCAATGCTGGCATTTGCTTGGACAGATACAAGCATGATCGCTGCCGTGATAAGAGTTAAGCGCATGAGAATGTTCCTTATTATATTATTCCCCTAACGCCTTCGAGGACGTTAGTCGTTTGTTTGTTCAGTATCTTCGTCTGACTCGTCATCTGGTTTGCTGTAGAAACGAGCCGCTAATAAACCGCCTTCGAACAATAACAGCATTGGTACAGCAAGCATAGTCTGGGAAATCACATCCGGTGGGGTTAACAGCATGCCGACGACAAAGGCGCCCACTATGATGTAAGGACGTTTTTGCTTGAGATCTTCAGGTGTAGTGACACCTGACCAACAGAGTAAAACAACGGCAATGGGGATTTCAAAGGATAGACCAAAGGCAAAGAATAGCTTCAGAATAAAGTTAAGGTAACTGGTAATGTCTGTCGCAACTTGAACTCCCTCTGGCGCATTGTTAGCAAAAAAACCAAAAACAACAGGGAATACAAGATAATAAGCAAATGCAATGCCGAGATAAAACAATAAGGTACTGCTGAATAGCAGTGGCATCACTAGGCGTTTTTCATGTTTATATAAACCCGGTGCCACGAAGGACCAAATTTGAAATAACACGTAGGGCACTGCCACAAAAAATGATAAAACGAGGGTTAGCTTGAAAGGTGCAAAAAATGGTGCAGCGACATCCGTCGCAATCATGCTGCCACCAAGAGGTAAAGACTGCATTAAAGGTATTGCCATGTAGTGGTAGATATCATTTGCCCAGTACACACTACAAATGAACACTAATAACACACTGGCAATGGATTTTAGCAGCTTGGACCTAAGTTCAAGCAAATGGCTGATAAGTGGCTGCTGTTGCGACATGAATTATCCGTTGGCTTTCGGGTTAGAACTGGTATCCACGCCCTGAGATGGCTCACTTGAAGCAGCGGGAGAGGCCGATGTTGGACTCGCCTCTGCAGTGGCTGTTGGATTAGTTTGGCTAGCTTGAACTGGATTCACTTGAGCAGGTGTGTGAATTTGATTCTCAGGCGCAGGGGTGTCTTTTGATGGATCCTGAACCTGATAAGGGCGGTTCACTGACTGTGCCGCTTGCTTTAGTTGCTCAATAGACTCTTTGAGTTCAGGTGAGAGGTTAGATAAACCTTTGCTCTCTGCTTTTTTAAGATCGGCATGCAACTGCTCGATCTTCAGCTCCTGCTCAAGTTCTTCTTTTACCGAGTTCGCCATGCGTTTCATCGCACGGATCCAACTCGTTACCGAACGCACCGCAACCGGTAGACGTTCGGGGCCAAGAACCACTAGCCCCAAAACACCGATCAGCAGCAGCTCCATAAAGCCGATACCGTCAAACATAAAGAGTTACGCCTGTTCTTTGTTAGACTCAGGTTTCTTTTCAGTCGCCTGTTGAGTTGTTTGCGCTGTTTTAGCCGCTTCGGTGTCTTCTAATGCCTTCTTGTCTTCTTCTGAAGACATGGCGTTTTTGAAGCCTTTAACCGCACCACCTAAATCACCACCCAAAGAGCGTAATTTCTTAGTTCCAAACAACAAGACAACGATTAACGCAACGATAAGCAGTTGCCAAATACTAATACCACCCATGAAGGTATCCTCTTAATTGATATCGGTTCTATTATGAACCTCTGATTAATTAGTGCTAGCTAAAATTTGCGATTCTTTGGCCTAGATCGCCATCCTACAAACCACAATATCATGCCTGAAATTAGACAAACATAAGGGGTCCATAGTGTAGCGTCTCTATTAATCAATAACGTGCCACAGATCAATAAAACGGCAGAAGTGATAAGCAAGTAGTTACTCTTGTGTGCCTGCTGCTGATATTTCAAATACTTATCTAGCATTTGTTGCTGAGAACTCAGCAATTTCCTGCCTAACTTAAGATTATCGTAAATTAGTTCAGGGAATTCAGGTAGTTTATCAGCCCAATATGGCAGTTTTGTGGATACCTTTTTAAACATAGCTTTAGGACCGACTTGGTCGGCCATCCACTGCTCTAAAAAGGGTTTGGCGGTTTGCCATAAATCCAACTGCGGATACAGCTGACGGCCTAAGCCTTCGATGTAGAGTAAGGTTTTTTCCAACAATACCAATTGCGGTTGCACCACAATATCGAAGTGGCGCGCAGTGCGGAATAATTCCAGCAACACATGACCAAAGGAGATCTCGTCGAGCGGCTTGTTGAACATAGGTTCACACACCACTTTGATCGCCTGTTCAAAAGCTTGTAGATCGGTTTTTTCCGATACCCAGCCAGACTCAATATAGAGTTGGGCGATTCTGTGATAATCGCGATTAAAGAAGGCGAGGAAATTCTCGGCGAGATAGCGCTTATCGACTTCGCTGAGTGTGCCCATGATGCCGCAGTCGAGCCCAATGTAGTATGGGTTCTCAGGATGATCGCGGGAAATAAAGATATTGCCCGGATGCATGTCGGCGTGGAAAAAGTTATCGCGGAATACTTGGGTAAAAAATAGTTCAACACCGCGCTCAGCCAATAACTTAAAGTTGGTGCCTTGCGCTTTAAGGGCGGCAATATCCGAGACAGAAATACCGTAAATACGTTCCATCACCATCAGGCGTGGATAGCAAAACTCTTCATACACATAAGGCACATAGAGCGCATCTGAGTTGAGGAAGTTATTGCGTAGCTTGACTGCGTTTAAGGCTTCGAGCTTAAGGTTTAACTCGCCTAAAATGGTCACGCGGTAATCTTCGATCACTTCAGCAGGGCGCAGGCGGTTACCTTCACCGAGGAGGTATTCAATCAGTTTGGCAGTTTGCGACATCAACTGCAGATCGGCTTGAATCTTGGCTTCTACATTCGGGCGTAGCACCTTAAGTACGACGTCTTTACCGTTAGATTTGAGGGTCGCGGTATGCACCTGAGAAATAGAGGCTGAGGCCAGTGGTATTTCATTAAAGTCATCAAATAGGGATTCAATCGGCGCTTTTAGCTCAGCTTCAATCGCTTGGCGGGCAAGTGCACCATCAAAGGGCGGCACTTTGTCCTGTAGCATGGCCAATTCGCTGGCCCATTCATCGCTGAGTAAATCGCGGCGGGTTGAGAGCATTTGCCCAAGCTTGATATAAACGGGGCCGAGTTCCTGCATCGCCAGTTTTAAGCGTTCGCCACCGAGCTTATTTTTATGCTTATTGCGGATCCAGAATAGGCTGTTACGGGCGAGCTTAAAGTACCAAGGTGTCATCTTTGGCGGCAATACGTCATCTAACCCGTACTGTAGTAAGGTCTTGATGACGTGGTAACCGCGGCGGATACTGGCAAAGGTCATGGCTTAATTTGGTCTCTTAATTGGGCAATCCGTTGTTCAATCGCGCGAGTGTCGGCAACTAAATCATCCATTTGATCGCGAAAGTGCATTAACTCAATTGGGTGCGGTGCGAGGCGATACTCTTCAACTGCGAGTTGCCCTAAGTGGGAGCGGGTTTTACGCAACACTTCGAGTGCAAAGTCTTTTGCCAGATGGCTAGAACAGATGAGTTTGTGAGTAGGACCATCACCTAAATAACGGGATATTGGCTCGGCAAAGTCAAATTCGATACCGCGTAGATATTGGCTAAAGCTTTGTAATAAATTGAGATCGCCCTCAAGCTTGAGTTTATCTTGCTTGATTAGTTCAGTTAGGTTGGCGCCTTCGGACACGCGGTAAAGCGTCGTCGCATCGGCATGTAGACTGACATCGACATCGCCTTCATAGCGGCTCAGTACTTGGATCTCTTTGGCAAACACTAAATAGAATGGCCAGCTGAGCTGTGATAATTGGATACGAAACACTTTGCCATGCAACTGGCGCTGGCGCGAATAATCGTCGCCCGCTTGGGCCTGAAGTTTTTTCAGACCCGTTTCAATTGCGGCGCAGGCAAGCAGCACAACTTCTTGCGGCATCATTAGAATTTATAACCACGGTGCAATGCGACAATGCCGTCGGTCATGTTGGTGTAGTCGACTTGTTCAAAGCCTGCATCAACCATCATTTGTTTTAATGTGTCTTGATCTGGGTGCATGCGGATCGATTCAGCCAGATACTCGTAGCTGTCGGCATCTTTAGTGATGAGTTCACCCATCTTAGGTAAGACTTTGAAGCTATATAAATCATACACTTTACGCATAATTTCATGCTGAGGCTTAGAGAACTCTAGCACTAATAACTTGCCACCGGGCTTAAGCACGCGATTCATTGAACGCAGCGCCGCATCTTTATCGGTCACGTTACGCAGACCAAAGGCGATGGTAATAATGTCGAAGTGGTTATCGGGAAACGGCAGTGCTTCGGCGTTGGCTTGCACATAACTGACATTGTTGACTATGCCCTTGTCGCGCAACTTAGTGCGCCCGACTTTTAACATGGAATCGTTAATGTCAGCTAAAACCACTTCACCTTTATCGCCCACTAAGTGAGAGAATTTTGCAGTTAAGTCGCCTGTACCGCCGGCCAAATCGAGCACTTTCATGCCAGGGCGGGCGCCAGAGACTTCAATGGTGTAACGTTTCCAAAAACGGTGAATGCCGAAGGACATCACATCGTTCATTATGTCGTACTTAGCGGCAACAGAATGAAACACGCCGGCAACGAGTTCAGCCTTTTTATCGGCCTCTACGGTTTTGTAACCAAAGTGGGTACTTTTAGATTCGCCCTCAGACATCAATGTGTTCCTATTGTTTTGCAATGTATTAGTTGCGAGTGTAAGCCATCGCCTGCATTTGCTGAATCTTTGATCTATCACTCTGTGATCGAGCTAGTAAACTAACTGCAATGCCTTAGCTTGAGGCACTCCTGAACAGTCGTAGGATTAAGTGCTTAGCGACCACGTAAAATGGACAGGCATTAGACCACAATATCAGGATTTGGTGAATAGCTTAGCGCCCAGTTGGGTGCAACTGGTGATATTCATTGTGCCAAAAATTGCATGCGAGCCTGCACATAAGCGTAGATAAGCTCGCTTAGGCTTTGGCCAATATCCCTGAATCCGGCTTCAATCCCAGCTTCGTGGCAACTTGGCGCAGCCTCGGCTAAATGCAAATAAGCGCATGGGCAGTGGCGGGCGATATAGCTGACATAATGCGCCGCATCGAGCAATGGCACACCTGCAGCGGTTGAAGCGCTACTGGGCATTTTAGCGATAGCATCGACGTCAAGTTCTAATCCTACGGGTAAACCTGTGTCATTAAGTTTGGCGGCGATTTCAAGTAAAGCTTGGCTAAGGCTGATTTCACGGCGCACCCAAATTTGTTGCAAGCTATGCCAAGTGCCACCAAATTCGCTGAGTTGGCTTAGGTTGGCTTCGCTGTTTTTTAACTCGTGTAAACCCAGTACATGGTAGCAACCTAAGGCGCCGCGATCGGCTGCATAACTAAAACCATTACCGCTGTGACGGCCTTCAAGCAAACGAAAATCCGAGTGAGGATCGAGATTCACCGCGGCGACTTGGCGCTGATAGTGGCTGTAGGTTGCCATCAACAAACCATAGGCATTGTTGTGGCCGCCGCCGATGAGTATGGGTTCTAAACCCGCCTTTAAAATCGCACTGACGATGCGGATCACGCGCTCATCGAGTTGCTCCACCGCATCACGTAATTCATCTAGGGTGACGTTAGTGTTATCTGTTGTATTGCTCGTAGTTTGTTGCTGCAGATCGGCGGTATTCACTTGGCCTAACACTAGGCATTCGGCGCCAGAAAGAAAACGATTCGATTGTAAATTGAGCCATTGGCGCATACTGGTTGTGAACGCATCGGTTGCACCGCCGCGGCCTAAATTGGCACGTGGGCCTATATCTTCGCCAACGCCGATAATGGCAAAGCATGCACCGTGAGCTTTTGCAGTCGCGAGTATGGTCTCTAACGTGTGTTCGTGATTGGCCAGGTGGACGCATTGGCCTAGCTTAGTTTCGCCCGTTCTTGTGCTGACGAGTGAGGCGATATCGGTATGGGTAAAAGGAATAAATTCAGGCATAGATTGATATTCTTATTCGGCCAGAGTCGAGCTATTGTGGCCAGAGTGGGGCGAGGATTCAATGGGGAAACGCTGAAAATAGTGAATAAAAAAGCCAGCTTAGCTGGCTTTCTTGACTGAACAGTGAGATTACTCAATGTCGAGTGGTTCAGGTGATAAAATCACGCCTGTGTTATCAGCATAAATGTGATCGCCGGGTAAGAAAGTCACCCCGCCAAAATTGACTGGAATTTCCACTTCGCCCACTGAATTGCCATCAGCACCCACTGGAATAGAGGCAAGGGCTTGAATACCAATGTCTAATTCTTCCAATGCATCCACATCGCGTACAGAACCGTAAACGATAATGCCTTCCCAGTTGTTGCTGACCGCAAGTTCTGCGATAGCGCCATCGATCAGCGCACGGCGTAATGAGCCACCGCCATCAATGAGTAAGACTTTACCTTGGCCATCCTCTTGTAGGACTTCGGTAATTAGGCCGTTGTCTTCAAAGCACTTGATGGTGCTAATAGAACCGCCAAAAGAGCTACAACCACCGTAGTTACTGAACATGGGCTCGACTACATCTACGACATCTAAGTACATGTCACATAGTTCTGAGGTGTTGTATTCCATATTTACACTCCTATTGATCCGCGTTGCGTACAGTTTAGCGAGTTTACGCCAGTATAAAAGGGATTATTGAAAAGAAAAGTGTTATCAATCACGGTATTGTTGCCACTTGGCTGTTAACACATCTGTAGTAAATTTTCGTCACACTATAGAATTTATTCGGTAAAACTTGATATTGGTCATTAAATAACGGTTTTTTATTACAACTCTGTTGCGCACTTTGGTATTATATCCCAAGTTTAAATTAACTTACTTAACTTAATTTGCTTTAGGGGCATGGACCCCCCGTTACGCTTATGGACGGTAGAGGGCCTTCGAGAGGTGCCTATGGAAGCTGTAAATACGATTGAAATTATTGGTTATTTTGCCTCTATAATGGTGGCGATCTCTCTAATGATGAAGAATATCATTTGGTTGCGATGGTTGAATTTTGTAGGATGCACTCTGTTTGTGGTTTATGGGGTGTTTATTTCTGCTTGGCCTGTGGCCGGCATGAATGCGTTTGTTGCTTGTATTAATATTTACCATTTGACAAAAATTTACCGTGCTAAGGCAAATACTCCCGCCGCAGCCTAAGTTTTATTGGATTGTGTTGCTCTTGAGATTAACGTTTAGAGCAACACAATATCCTGTCTCAGTCCTATCGCTATTTCTAAATAAATCCCTTAGCCCCTGCATAACGTCCCTAGAATCCTTCTAGATCAAAACCTCAGCCATGCTTCTTGTCATAAAACCTTCGAGCAGATGTCACTTAGCCGTCACAGGTCTTTCTTAGTCTCAAGCTATCTAATAGTGCTTTAGCTAATGTGGTTTAGGTTTAACTATTAGCAAACAGTAAATTAGCCGTGAGCAGTCAATAACGAATTCAATCGTGAATAGAGCCTTGGTGAGTCGGTTGGTTTCAGACTAAGCACTCTAAGCGTCGTCGAGAGAATGCACAGATTAACATCGCAGTAAAACTCGCTGGTATGCCAGCAAGGAGCCTGTTTTATGTTGAGTTACGTTGCAGACTTAGATAAGCGAATGTTTTGCCATATCGTGAGCTTCACCCAGCACCATGGTTTATATGCCCATGCAAAGCGGGTGTCAGCGAGTGGCGATGGGCATGTGTATTTATATTTGTCCGTGGGTTTGATGCTGACGCACGCTCAAGGACAGGCTCTATTTAATTTGATGTTAGCGAGTTTTTTGGTTGAGTTACCTCTGTATTTACTATTGAAAAATAGTATTCGTCGCACACGGCCATGCCATGCATTAGTGGGATTTGAGAGTGGTTTTGAACCATCGGATCGCTTCAGCTTACCGTCTGGTCATACAGCTGCGGCCTTTGTGATGGCAACGAGCGTGGCGCAAATCTATCCAGCGGCGGCTCCTGTGGCGTATTTATGGGCTTTTAGCATAGGGGGCTCACGTATTGCACTTGGCGTGCATTATCCCTTAGATATTCTGGCGGGAGCCTCATTGGGGATTGGGTCGGTATTGCTGGTTCATCCAGTGATTTAATTCAAATATGCGCCTGTTAATCATTTCATTAGTGGGAATTCTCCTTCACTCATCAGTTTAAGGATACGTAATGCGAATACTCTACGGAGTTCAAGGCACAGGGAATGGCCACTTAAGTCGTGCACGCGTCATGGCTAAAGCATTGATGAAACAAGATATTGAAGTGGACTTTCTATTTTCGGGGCGCAAGCCTGATCAGTTTTTCGATATGGAGTGCTTTGGCGATTATCGCGTTCAAGCGGGAATGACGTTTGCGACGTGCTCTGGGCGCGTTAATGTGCCACAAACAGTCCGGCAAAATTTGTCCTTGTCGTTATTTAAAGATATTAAAGCATTAGATCTCAGTTGCTACGATTTAGTACTCAACGACTTTGAACCTGTCTCTGCTTGGGCTGCGCGGCGCCAAGGCGTGCCATCTATTGGGATTAGCCATCAGGCGGCGTTAACTCATCCGGTGCCAAAACTCGGTAGCACTTGGTTTAATGAGATGCTGCTCAATTATTTTGCTCCAGTGGATGTGGCGCTGGGGTGTCATTGGCATCATTTTGGCTTCCCTATTTTGCCGCCTTTTGTCGAAGTGGATGCCAGCCCATTCGAACACACGCATCAGATTTTAGTTTATTTGCCTTTTGAAGATGCGGATATGATTGCTCACTTTCTGTCTCACTTTACTGATTATCAGTTTTTGGTATATCACAGCCAACAACCTAAAGGCCAAGTTGCTGAACATATTAAATGGCACGGTTTTAATCGTGAGGGGTTTAAGCAACATCTTGCCAGCTGCGGCGGTGTGATAGGCAATGCGGGCTTTGAGCTTGCCAGCGAAGCATTAACCTTAGGTAAAAAACTCTTAGTCAAACCACTGATTGGCCAGTTTGAGCAGTTATCGAATGTGGCGGCGTTACAACTTTTAGCGGCTGCAGATAGCATGATGAGTCTCGATGTGAACATAGTTAAGCGCTGGCTTAAAACGGCATCGCCTAATCCAATTGCATATCCAAAGGTGGGGGATACCCTCGTTAAATGGATTAACGGCGGCGACTGGCACAATAGTCAGCCGTTGTGCCAAGAGTTATGGAGCCAAGTCACGCTTCCCGATACTTGGCGTTAAACAGTATTGCTGTTCAGATGAAAAGCAACTTAGGCACTAGCTGGCTTAATGGCGTTAGCGTATAATTTCGTCAATTTTGCTGTTAGTCCCTTTCAGCACGTCTATTTTGGCCTAGCCTGGCCGTTAATTATGTTGTTATAAATGAGCCTGAAAAAGTTTACTCAGTACAAGTTACTGTTTTTAATGTTGTTATTACTTTGTGTCCTACTTCCTTTTATTCCAGATCAGGCTTACCACATCCCCGGCCCTGATATCGCTAAGCAAAATTTTCATGTGATTGAGTTTAATGATAAAGGTCAGCCCCACGACGAAAGGCAATGGCAAGGTTTAGAGACGCGAATTTTACATCCAGAGCCTGCACAGATCCCTGAATTATTGATTTTTGTCCATGGCTGGCATCATAGCGCTGAGCCTAAGGATGAAAACTTTATTGCCTTTGAGCAGTTTTATCAGCAAATGGCCGCGTCCGATACCCAGCGCAACTTGTTGGGTTTGTATATTGGCTGGCGGGGCGATAAATACGATCCTCTTTGGATCGATGGCTCAGATGATGCAAAAAGTTGGATTGAACCCTTAGATTTTCCCACTATTTTACAGCGTAAACGGGTTGCTAAACGTATCGGGCAGTTAGGTCTATCACAGCTGCTGGATAAGCTTGATAGCTTAGTAACACAGCATAAACTGCTGCGGTACACTGTGATTGGCCATAGTCTTGGCGGTGCTGTTGTTTTGCATGCGAGTAAAGATCGCATCAAAGCCGCCATTGATAATCAGCAGGATAATCCTAATTTATTCTTACTGTTAAATCCTGCCGTACCTGCTAAAGAGTATCAGCCATTAGATACGTTGGTGAGCTTAGATAGACAAAAACCGAGTATGGTGGTGTTGCAATCGAAGGGGGATTTTGCAGTGAAAGAAGCCTTCAATTACATCAAGGACGGCGAGCGCGCTGTCGGGAACTCTTGGGCGATTACTCACGATATTGACAAATGCTCTGGTGGCAATTGCACTACACCAATGAAGATGCCTTCGGCCTTGATGGCGCACGATCAAATCCCTGGCTGTATGATGACGCTGCCTCAATCAGGCTGGAAAATTCGTGCTCGCCTGCAGGCTCGTCGTACCGTGCAAACCTGCCCCGATGCCAATATGCAAGCCGTATGGGTACTGGCCGTGTCTGACGAAATCGTCTCTGGGCACAATGGCATTCTCACTCCAGAGCATGGTAAAGCCTTGTCTGAGGTGATGCGTATGATTGATTTATATCGAAATCAATTACCTAAACATGCGGTGGAAAGCCCTGCGAACCAAGATCTCGGCACCTTAGCGCCAGAGTCAGAAGCTGCAACATCTACCGAAGGTGAAACGCCTGTGCCACAAGAGCCAGTGATTATTGTCGAGCCTTTACCTGAAGAGCAGAGTTCACCGACACCTAAGGTTAATGCACCATTGCAGGAGCCAAACGTATCACAGGAACAAGATAAGCCTGCTGCGACTGAGGCGTCACCCGCGCCAATTAAAGCGCCGGAATCAAAGCCTGAGGCTAAGCCAAATGACGGCGCAGAGTCTCAACCTAAGGTTGAGACTGAAGGCATAAAGTGATCGGTAGCTGTATGGAGTAAGTGATAGGCGATACATCTAGTGTTGTATGTCATTGAAAATAGGTAATAAGCTGGTGAATAAACTTTATGAGTCAATATGAGAGCTGAGTTAAGAGCAAAAGTCATCACTGTTTGTCATAAAAAAATTGAGACTAAAGGCGATAATGTCGGCCTCTCATTTTACGCTTTCTTTGCGAACAAAAATGATGATCCAGAGTTGCTTATGGAAGCGGCGACTTGGTGGATTCAAACTCATCGCTTAGACCATTTTGTTAAGGCTCATAAGGTGATAGAGATAATCCAAAAGGAATCGGAAGAATAGATCCTAAATCGCTTACTGCGGATTTTTGGTTTGCCACCTGCGCCAAGTAAAAGTGATTAGCGCAGCGAGTATTAGGCTGACCATAGCCCATGTGGGGTATTTATGCTGGTGGTAAAACGCCAGCATGGGAGCGATTTCATCGCGGATTAACACTGGGCCTAATCCAAAGAGTGCCACCCAAATGCTGGTGGCGAGAGCATTACCAATCACAAATTGTTTTAATGGCATTTTAGCGAGACCGCAGCCGATAAACATAAACTGTTTTAATCCCTCAACAAAACGACTCAACACTAAAGCGGCAATGCCATATTGACCAATAACGCCATGGATTTTGTCTTCCAATTGCGGTTTTATCCAGCCCTTCTTAAGCAACACATCACCAAAGCGCCAACCGATGAAATATCCCAAACTGTTACCGCATAGTGCAGCGCAAGCAGCGACGATTAACACTAGTGGCAGTGACATTTTCCCTGTAGCGGCTAATAAACTGGCGACAATTAATAAGGATTGTCCTGGCGCCGGAATGCCAAAACCCTCGACAGCAATCGCGACAAATAGCAGAACATAACCATATTGCTGCAGCCAAGGCGTGAGTTCGGTGATGATATGTTGTAGCGCTTCTGGCATAGATGAAAGTGATCAAATCAGTGTGACGATTGGCCCATCATACTCGCCAACTTCTCTGGCTGGATAGATTTATGAGCAAAGTTTCATGCCAGTTTTAGTTAGTGGCGGTGAATAGGCGTAACGCAGGGGGGCAGTTTTTACCTGAAATATAAAAAAGGCCGAACTCAGTTCGGCCTTAATACCTGTACTACAGTCGTGACGATAAAGCGACTAGGCGAATGCTGCTTGTAGCTGTGGTACTACTTGTTTCTTACGGCTTAATACGCCGTCTAACCACACTTTGCCATCAACGGTATCTTTACCGTAGGCACGTTGGGTCAGCTCCGCATCGTCAGACACAATCAACAACTCTGAACCTTCTTTCATGATGTCAGTCAGCAGCAATAAAACGCTGTGGCGGTTACCTTCCACTTTGAGCGCTTTGATATCGGCTTCTAGCTCGGCCTTGATATCGTCAAATACTGACAGGTCGATCACTTCTAACTGGCCGATACCGACCAAGTTACCGTTCATGTTGAAGTCTTTAAAGTCTCGCATTACTAAGTCACGTGCTGGCGTGCCTTGGACGGCGGATTTCACTTTGAACATTTCCATGCCCAGTTCTTTGAAATCTTCAACGCCGGCGATCTCAGCTAATGCTTCAACGCAGCGAATGTCTGCAGTGGTACAAGTCGGTGATTTGAAAATCACGGTATCGCTCAAAATGGCGCACATCATGATGCCAGCGATATTTTTAGGGATAGCGACTTGGTAAAAGTCGAACATCATCTTGATCACTGTGTTGCTACAACCTACTGGGCGGATCCAGCATTCTAACGGGGTATCTGTGGTGAGATCGCCTAACTTGTGGTGATCAACAATCCCGACGATAGTCGCTTGGGCGATATCATCCGGTGCTTGAGTCAGTTCTGAATGGTCAACGATATACACTTGCTCGCCAGCGTAGCTGGTTTTGTATTCCGGTGCTTCGAAGCCGAAACGTTCCAAAATAAAAGCAGTTTCGGGTGACAATTCACCTAAACGTGCGGCAATGGCTTCTTCACCGATTTGGTTTTTTAAATAGGCTAACGCGATAGCACCGCAGATTGAATCTGAATCTGGGATCTTGTGACCGACAACGTAAATGGGCATTTCAGGGACTCTCCTTTAAATTTGTGACAATTTTAGCAATATTTGGCTTTAATCGGAAATAGCCAAAGCGCATATCACTGCGCTCTTCAGTTGCTATTTCTCTAAAAATCGAACGCTCAGGTTCGGCAAAGATGGCTTAAGGTTTAGATCTTCACTTTTATCACGACTTTACGCACCGCCGTGGCGATATCGCCTGTGCCGGGCATATGCATGTCACCGGGGAAAAATAACGCAAACATGCCTGCTTTGAGTTTGATATAAGAGGCATTGGCTTGGTTTGCCTCGTAATCAAACTCGGCGTAATCGTGTTTTTCAAAATAGGGTTTCGAGGGTGTTTGCTCCGCTAGTGGCAAGTAACCAAACTCTTCTTCACCGCTGAAAACATATTGCACATCGATATATTTTTGATGAACTTCAAAGGGTTCTGTCGACTTATGTTTGGTTTGATAGTCATTCACTATCACAAAAATATTGTCGCCATCGAGGGGATAATTGCCTACGGGTAGCTGACTAAAGTCGGTCGTCGCTAGATGTTCTAATGCAGTCGCAAGCCGAGGGCTTAAGGATTGATAAATATGGCGGTTTTTTAAGGTATCGACGATCATCGGCTACTCGACATGGTGGAAGTGAAATGGGCGAATGGTAAAGATTATAATCCGATCACCACAGTTAGGACATAAGCTTTGTCGATTGGAAGCAGGTCTAAACATGTCGGCATAAAAAACAGGCCATTGAATGACCTGTTTCTACATCAAGTATTATTAAACTTAGCTAAAACGGGTTTAGTAAGTGTATTTGGCTTCTAAAAAGTAGTAACCACCATTAAAGCCAAAGGGGGTATTGGTTAATGGGTATACAAAGATACCATTGAAATTATTGTTATCAGGTCGTTTTTCTGGATACACATCAAACAAATTTTGCACCCCAGCCGTAAAGCTTAGCGCATTGGTGGCAGCGTATCTTACCGACAGATCCATCACCCACTGATCGCTATAGTTCACATCGCCCGTTGAATAACCTTCACTATAGTCACCAAAGTAGTTTAAGCGAACATTGGTTTTAAAGTCCCCTAACTCATGGGTTAGCCCAATACTGCCCGTGTTATGCGGCGTAGCAGACGTCATGCGGGTTCTTTCTATACTATCAAAGAGTTTCTTGTCTAATCCGCCTAAAATAGACGGTAGATTGATGTCTTGGATCTCGGTTTTATTATAGGCATAGGCTAAGTTCGCCCGTAAATCGCCCCAAGTGCCAATATCAAAGTCTTGGCTAACAACAAGATCGACCCCGCGAGTTCGGCTATCGACGGCATTGACGAAGAAGCGTGCTGAATCAGCATTGGTACCTGCTAGTGCGGTCGCAACCGCGGGGCTATCAGCGGGTCTTAGAGCGCCAGATAAAATGATGCGGTCATCAATCTCTATTTGGTAAGTGTCGAGCGTTACCGCGAGGCCAGCGTTATTGGTATAAACAAGACCGAGACTAAATGATTGCGATATTTCAGGTTCTAGCTCGTTAATCCCAAGTGCCTTTGTTACTGGTGATAAGGTGTTGAAAGTACCTGATTCAATAGGAACCAGTTGCCCCGTCACTGGATCGGGATTAAATAACGTCGAGATATTGCTGAAGTACAGCTGTTGTACGCTCGGCGCTCTAAAGCCTGTATTGATAGTGCCACGCAGGGCTAAGTTGTCGGTAAAATCGTAACGACCCGCGAGTTTCCAGCTCGTGTTGCCGCCAAAGTCAGAGTAGTTTTCGTAGCGTAGCGCTGCCGCCCAGTAAAACTCGTTGGTTAATTGGTTTTCAAGTTCGGCATAAATGCCTGTGTTATCGCGCGTTTCATCAACCTCAGACTCAGGGGTAAAACCGGTGAAGCCTTGGCTACCCGCCGCTTTGCCATTATAGCCACCATTGATATACGAATCTTCTTCTCCGGCTTCAATTTCATAGCCGTTTTGGCGCCATGAAACACCAGTCGCAAACAGAATTTCAGAATCGTTTATAAAGGCAAAATAACGGGAAATATCCAAATTGATATTGGCTTCACGGGTCGATAACGTTCCTGCGTCGAACTCGGTAGGAGTTTCAGGACCTAAGGAAGCATTTAAGGTATTGACGATATTATAGTTAAATGAATTTTTACCATATCCTACTGAGGCATCAATGTCCCAGTCACTCAGGTTGAATTCATACCCTAGGGTAAGAGATGAATCGATTATTTTGGGGTTAATTTGCGGTAAAAAACCGTCGGGATACACTTCGGGTAAGTTACGGGCATCGAGAGCTAAACGGTAAAAAGCACCCGATTTAGTTTCACGTTGGCTAATACCACCAAAGGCATACAGTTTTCCGTCGGTAGATATAGGCTGAACCGCATTGATAAACAAACCGACATTATCATATTCGGCATCACCAACGTGGTGGCTCTTACGGTTAAATGTCGCTTCGCGCGGATCTGCTGAGCCATCTGCTAACTTAGGGTATTGCTGCCGTGGATCTAACCCTGCGCGGTTTGTGCTGTCTTTGTGATGCGCTTCGAGGGCTACATTCACAAAGCCATCGTTACTTAAACTTATGCCGTGGTTTACACCCACACGCCATTGCTCGCCATCACCTATGTAGGTTTGTCCGGCTTGCGCCGAGACGCTTCCCCCTTGATCGCTGTCCTTGAGTACCACGTTAATTACGCCAGCAATCGCATCTGAACCGTATTGTGCCGAGGCTCCATCTCGGAGAATTTCAATGCGTTTTATCGCTGTCATTGGAATCGCATTTAAATCGACGTTAGAGGAGCCTTTTCCCATAGTGCCGCTTAAATGTACTAGAGCAGAACCATGGCGACGCTTGCCATTTACGAGTACTAAGGTGTGGTCTGGCGACAGACCGCGTAAGCTCGCGGGGCGCACCGCATCTGAACCGTCAGTCACCGAGGAGAATGGAAAGCTATAGCTTGGCGCCGCAAATTGCAGCGCTTTAGCTGTTTCGGTCATACCTGTTGATTCGAGTTGTTCGGCAGTAATGATATCGACCGGGGCAACACTGTCAGTTGCCGTACGAAGTGCTATGCGTGAGCCTATGATCTCGATTTTTTCGAAGCCGGTTTGTTGCTCTTCGGCTTGGACTGCTGGAATAACCAGTGTGGATGACACTGCCAATGCGATAACGGCTAGACGCATAAAAACCTCTCAATGATGTTTGTAACCTAATATTCGAACTTAGGTGTGCAGATAAAATAACAATCTGATGCCGAGAAGGTTATCATTGTAACAATTGTTACATTTAGACGTAAATGTGCTAACTCAGAGCCTAGTGTTCTAAATAATATTTAAAATGCAGTTGAATATATTGATGAAAACCTCACTATCGACCTGCGTGCTTTTGAGGCTTCGTACGGCACAATACACGTTGTCGCATGCACATTGCGGCTGAGTTAACTCGATGATATGAATTGTTTATTGACGTATACCTTCGTGGTTTACTATTTTATTTTGCTCTAATGGCATTGGTTTTAAGGTACATAGAATTGTCAGCGTTACGATTTCTCGCGGGAGCAACGGCATTTAAGACCTTGGCAGAACAAGGCCTTAAATCTGAGCATTTTACCCAGCTACTTGCCGCCTCTGGTGGACCTAAATGGCTTGGTATCGCTGGGTTAGATAAGTATCTGTTTTCTGAGTTTTTCAAAGACAGACAAACACCGCTTTATACACTCGGCGCTTCTTCAGGGGCGTGGCGTTTAGCGTGTTTGGCGCAGCAAGATCCCCTCGCAGCCTATGGCCGCTTAGAGGATTTTTATATTGGTCAGCGTTACGACACAACCCCGCAGGAAGTCAGTGCACAAGTTAAAGGCGTAGTGCAGGGGATTTTAGGCGTCAGTGGTGGTAGTGAGATCGTTAATAACGCTCATATTCACAGTCATTTCGTCGTGTGCCGTGCTAAACATTTAAATCGTTTAACGGCAAAGCTTCCGCTTGCGGCGGGGCTGGCGATGACGGCGGCGACCAACTTAGTGAGCCGTCGGAGTTTAGGTTGGCATTTTGAGCGTGTGGTCTTTAGCCAACAAGCTGCAGCATCTCCCTTTTTGCAACTCAACGATTTACCCAGTCAGCAGGTTGAATTAACTGAGGCTAATGTCGATGCTGTGATGTTAGCTACGGGGTCGATTCCTTTATTGCTGGCCCCTGTGTCCCAAATTGAAGGTGTTGCCGATGGGCAGTATTACGATGGCGGCATTACTGACTATCACTTTGATTTGCCTTTATCCTGTGCCAAGGGGCTGACGCTGTATCCGCATTTTTATCCGACTATCAGCCCAGGATGGTTCGATAAATCCTTGAAGTGGCGCCAAGGTCGCGCTAATTATCACAATGCGCTAGTGTTGGCGCCATCGGCCGAATTTGTCGCTTCATTGCCCTTTGGCAAAATCCCCGACCGTGAAGATTTTAAGCAACTGGACACGGCGCAGCGGATGCAATATTGGCGTACGTCTGTGGCTTTGAGTGAACGTCTTGCTGAGGAGTTTGCCTCGGTTGTTGCGAGGGGAAATGTGCTGGATCGGCTAGAACACTTTTAGGTTGAAGTGATTTGGTCTCGAAAGCTGGGTTTGACATGACGTGGTTGAAATGTCTTGATTCAAAATAGCGGGGTCGCAAATTTCTTTGTGCGCTCAGCGGCTTCAGGAAGGAAATTCTTTCACCTGCTACACTCTACAATAATAGGAAATACGAATGCATTGAGTTCGTTTCCTTCTATTTGGGGCAGGAGGTTGCTATGCAAACACGAGAAATGGCGTTACTCATGCGCGATGCCTTGTTACTGCCACAGGGACGGGTGGAGGTTCGTGTGGTTGACCCCGGTCATCTGCGCATGGTGGCCGATGTATTCAAGGGAAAGTATGTGCTCGCCTTTGCCACCATTAGACCCAGTGGTAGTCCGCCCTGTTATCCCACTGCCACCCAATGTGACATTATCGATTTTAATCAGCTAGAAGATGATTCACTCAGCATAGTGCTCGAAGGGCGTCAACGCGTCAGCATCCTCTCAGCGGCACAGGCCAAAGATAAGCTGTGGATGGCGCGTACTTTACCTTGCCGTAACTGGCAAGAAGAGCCGATTAAAGGTGAATTTGAGTTGATAAGCGCCGCATTAGAGCAATTTTATGAAGTGAATCCCGATCTGTTTGAGCTCTATTCTCAAGTGCATTTGGAAGACGCCGCTTGGGTGAGCCAACGCTGGCTCGAGGTTTTGCCTATGTATAACAAAGATAAATTAGTGTTAGTGAATCAGCCAGATTGCCATAAAACCTTGGACTTCGTGCTGCAACTCATCAAGTCCCATGTGGACTGAAAAACCACAAAAAGGCTAGAATAGCGGCTTTCTATAGCCGCTTTTTTTGTGATATGACTGCATCTGCCCGCGCCGCCCAACCTTCTTACATAGTGCTTCCTGTGAATGTCACAGATAAACCCACAGTGTTTGCCTTTCTCGCACAACATTTTGCCCGTATAGGTGAAGATGTATGGCGTCAGCGGATCCTCGATGGAAAAGTGCATTGGCGGGATGGCAGTTTGATCGCATTGGACACTGAATATCGCCCTGCGGCGCGGGTGTATTACTACCGTGAAGTGCCGGTGGAAGCGAAAATCCCCTTCGAAGAACAGATCCTATTCCAAGATGACAACGTTATTTTGGCCTACAAGCCTCACTTTTTGCCTGTGACGCCAAGCGGCAACTATGTGAACGAATGTCTGGTGCATAGACTAAGATTGCGAACTGGCATTGATACTATCGCGCCCGCTCATAGGCTTGATCGTGAAACCGCTGGAGTGATCCTGATGACTGTCGCGCCTGAAACCCGCGCGCTCTATCATCAACTATTTATCGACGATGCGATTCGTAAAGACTATCAAGCGATTGCCAAGTTGACTCCTGAGATTATTGAACAATATCAACAGGGCTGCTTAACTTTGCCATTGCACTGGACGGTAACAAACCGTATGCAGCCGAGCGACCCGAGTTTTACCATGAAAATCGTGGAAGGCGAGGCAAATACCCATTCCGAAATCAGTTTAGTGGCCATAAAAGGCGATGTCGGTTTATTTCATTTGAGCCCGATTACCGGTAAAACCCACCAACTTCGTGTGCATATGCAAAGCTTAGGTATGCCATTGTTAAACGACAGATTTTATCCAAGCTTATTACCCAAAGGACCGGATAAATTTGAGGCACCCCTAAAATTGATGGCGCAGCGGTTACGTTTTATTGACCCAGTGAGCGGGATGCACCACGACATGCAATGTCAAGGTTTTGAGTTTTAGTCAGCGGAAAGCATTATTTCCAGTCTGTTTAAAGGAAATAATTGGGTGCAATTGTGTGCTTGGCCCTGTGATGGTATGAATACAATCTGCAGTATCTGAGTCTCTGCCATAGGGAGCCATATTACGATTGTTTAAAGGAAGTCCATTATGACCAAATCTGCGATCTTCTCTATCTTGCTTTGCGCTGCAGTATTAGTGGGAGCCATGTATTTTGGTGACTGGACTAAGCAGCCTTATCTGAATGACATTGCCGCCGAGATCCGTAAGGCGAGTGCGGTGATTGAACCGAAGAAACCAAGTTCGTCTGGCACATCGACAGCAGAAGCCGATGCCGAGCGGGATCAAAGCCCTAAGATCATTTGGGATCAAATGGCGCATGAAAAACCGTCGAATAAGCCGCAGCCAGAAGCACTGATTTTCAATCAGGCTCAGCCAAAACCTGCCAAAACCGATGAGGCGCTATCCAAAAATACGCCTTTGATGGATTCTGGTTCTGGTGCCACTCAGCCTGAAACGGTTAAACATAATAAACCCGTTTAATCTGTTATTCCTGTTTGGGTGGTTCGAACAGGGTTTCGCTCATATCGCCATGTAAAACCGCAATTTTTGTTGGTGCACCATCATCAGCTAATTCCAACATACCTATTCCGCTTTTATTCACTAGACGTTTACTCGGCTCACCATTTGGTCGCCTGCCGCGCAGCAACATACGTTTACGTTTTGTCAGCAAGTTAAGTGGTGAAAAGTGGCCATAAAACCAGCCATTGAGTTTATCGAAAATCGGTAACAGCTTCTCAGGGAAGTGATTTTTAATACCGCTGCAGGTGATTTGGTAGATGTTAGGACTACTGCGTCTAAAACGAATACTGATGTCGTAACTAAAGGAGTAATGCACATCGCCGGAGAGGATCACAAACTCCTCTGGGGTTTTACGGTGCATAAAAATACTCAGTAGTGCATTGGCGGCGCCCGGGTGGGCCATCCAGTTTTCGGCGTCTACTAACAGGGAACCGCCGATCAGAGTGGCTGTACGCTGCACAGCTTCAATCAACTTGACCCCAAACATGGGGGCAGGAGAGACGATAATGACCTTCGACTGGCCGAGTAACTCTTGCTGCAAATCCATTAACGCCTCCCAATCCATCAAGCCGGAAGGTTTTGCGAGATTAGATTCACTGCGCCAGCGGCGGGTACGGGTGTCGAGCACGACCAGTTTGGGCGAGGACTCTAAGGTGTAATGCCACTGCTCAAATTTAAGTAATTCGTCGATGAGCAGATCCTGACTTTCGCTTTCTTGTCGCGCAAAAAACGCATCGAGCAGCGGGCGGATATCGGCGGCAAATTTATCAGGCGCGTTGCCAAGTCCTTGGAATAAGGTGTAGCCGATTAAGGCATTACCAATGATGCGTTTCGAAAATGCGTGTTCGTAGGCCGCTTGTTCCCATTTAGCCGTCAGGTTCCAATCATCGGTGACGTCGTGGTCATCAAACATCATATAAACGGGAATGTGCGCCATAAAGCGCCTGACTTGCCCCAACCCAGCTTTAAAGCCAAGCAAGTGTTGCCACTCATTTTGCCAGCGGGCGGTATTGGCGGGTGATAAGCCATCGACATCCTTTGAGATATTCACTAATTCCCACAGTTCAGGTGACCAAGTGAGTAAATACAGGGCGATGATTTCATTTAGGCTGACCAAATGATTTACGGCGATGGAGGAGGTAAAAATGGGGTGATTGCGATACCAACGCCACAGCGCGGTTTTGGCCGGATATTGGGTATGAGGCAACAGGTTTTTATGCCGTTGATACAAATATGCGGGCTGATAATGAATGTCTTCACTAGTGGTGATGCTCGCGCCTTCAAATTGCTCATGTTTAAGACTAAGCAAATCGATGACTTGCCCTATGGCGCTTAACATAGGTCCTGCAACATCATCAATATAGACCTGATCACCACTCATTATGATAAGTGCAGGGCGATCATCCTCCGCACCCCTGTTGATTATCTTGGCTAAATGGGTATCTGCGGCGACCAGTGCATCGTCACTGTGGTGATGCGGATTGCGGCAGGAACCGTGGAAGACTTGGGTTAATTCAGGGGTGAAACGTACACTTGGCGTCGACGCATCGCCGTAGTTTAGCTGGCTTATCGTGGCAAAAATATCACCATGTTGAGCGGTAGACACTTGGTAAGGTGTGACGATATTGGGTGCGAGCAACTCTGGGCGCGACAGTATTATTAGATATTGATGGGCATGTTGCCCAAGTGGCACATAGTGTAAATCGGTATCCTGCAATAGGTACTCTTGCTCACCAAGACGCAGCTTAAGTTCAGTTAATGGCTCACGACTTACAAACCACAGGGTAAAGTGTGAGGCATCGCAGTGGCGCAGCATGGGGCCAGCTAATATCAGAGGAAGTGTCGTACTCAAATTCTGCCTATGGGTATTTGGGTTAATCTTGCATGAGTTAACCTTAAGTAAGTTTGGTTTAGAAGAGTAAACAAGTGCGTTGAATATGAAAAGCTTTTAGAATTGTTAGCCATAAATATGCGTTGAAACTGAATGGGGCGATATGGCTAAGATTATGGTAACAGGCGCGACAGGGCTACTCGGCCGAGCAGTTGTAAAACAGCTTGAATTAACGGGACATCAGGTTATCGCCACAGGTTTTAGCCGCGCAAGTGAACGAGTGCATAAACTCGATCTTACCGCCCCTTTGGATGTCGAGGTATTTATCGCCCGCGAGCAACCGCAAGTGATAGTGCACTGCGCCGCCGAGCGTCGCCCCGATGTCTCCGAGCAAAATCCGCAGGCGGCATTGGCACTTAACTTAACCGCCAGCCAAGCCTTAGCTATGGCAGCTAAGGCCAATAACGCTTGGCTTATCTATATTTCCACTGACTATGTGTTCGATGGCACTCAACCTAAGTACGCTGAAGATGCAGCAACTCATCCGGTTAATTTTTATGGTGAATCTAAGTTAAAGGGCGAAGAAATCGTGCTAGACACTAGCGCTGATTTTGCCGTGCTACGCTTGCCAATCCTTTACGGCCAAGTAGAAAAGCTGAGTGAATCTGCTGTGCTAGTGCTGGTTAACCAATTGATTGAGCGTCGCGCTCAGGGTGTTGATCATTGGGCGATACGCAGTCCAACCTCGACCGCCGATATTGCCCAAGCCATAGACAAGATGATTGCACAGCATATTGAACATTCTACCGTGCAGGGGATTTATCATTTTAGCGCCGCCGAGACTATGACTAAGTATCAGATGTTGTTGACCTTAGGAGAGATTTTACAACTTAGCACAGCGCACTTAACGCCTGAGTCTACGCCGACAGATAACGCCAAGCGGCCAAGGGATTGCACCTTAAGCTGTGCGCGTTTAGCTGCGCTGGGGATTTGTTCTGAAATTAATTTTGCCACTGGCGTGCGCCAAGCATTAACACAATCGAGTGGTGCACTTGCCACGCTCGGACTCACTCTGTAGGAATCGCCATGGCTAAGATCTTAGGGACCAGTCTACAGGCTGCCGACCAAGTCGCATTACTGCGAACCTTAGGTTTGCTGCTGCAAATAGGCTTAACCACGTTTGCCGCCGATACTTTTGGTCTTAGCCTGCAAATGGAGCCGTTAGTGCATGTGTTAGTGCTGGAGGTGTTATACCTTTCGCTCACATTGGCGCTACGTAAACCCTTATTTGCTAAGGAGCGCGGCCTCTTTATTGCGCTCAGCTTAGACACATTATTTTGGATATCTTGGTTGCACTTTTCCGGCGGCGCGACCAATGCGTTTATCTCGTTATTACTGTTGCCGATTGCACTTGCGGCTGTGACTTTGCCAATCTGGGCGCCTTGGGCACTGACGGCAATTTCAACCTTTGCCTACAGCCTGATGATCTTTACTGTGCCCGAATCCCCCATGCAGCATCACGGTATGGACATGAGTTCCCACTATTTAGGCATGTGGTTCAACTTTGTGATTTCAGCATTGGTGATGACAACCAGCGTGGCGTTAATCACTAAGCGTATGCGCCGCCAAGATGCGCAGTTAGCCTATATGCGCGAAGGGCAATTGCGTCAGGAGCAACTCTTAGCCCTAGGCACAGTATCGGCGCAGATGGCACATCAATTGGCCACACCGCTCTCGAGTCTGAGGTTATTACTCGATGAAGTAAAAGAAGACATGAGTGATACCTCGATAACGATTGTCGAGATGGAAACTGCATTAGGTCGCTGTGAACATACGCTTGCCGAGCTGAGATTAGCGACAGAGTCGATCCGCGATCGCCGCCAGCGCCCACTAAAGATCATTGAGCTGGTGGATAGTTTAAAGCAAAAAACCTTGTTGTTAATGCCGCAAACTGAACTGAATTGGTTGATCACTTGTATGCCTGAACAACTGGCAGAGCAAAGTATTCTGACTGATATGACTTTAACGCCAGCCATCATGGCCTTGATTGAAAATGCTGCCCGCGCTAGCGCCGAAACCATAGGTGCGCCGCAGGTGGATATCAGTGTAGATATAGCGCCAAGCGAAGAGCAGATCTACTTGCAGATCCGCGATTATGGCACCGGTATCGCGCCCGATTTATTACCACAGTTGGGCACCTTACTCATAGAAAGTCCCAAGGGTTTAGGTGTCGCTTTGCTACTCAGTCATGCCAGTTTAGAGCGTTTAGGCGCTGAGTTGATTTTGGCAAATCATCCCCAAGGTGGCACTGTGGCACAAATTCGTTTCACTATATTAAGGGCGCCGGCGCCGTCTGTATCGCACAAGACTAAGGCTAGTGACGAGGTAAGTTCATGAAACGTTTGTTGATTGTAGAGGATGACCTTTCTCTTGCGAGTATTTTAGGGCGCCGATTAACACGCCATGGCTTTGAATGCCGATTAACCCATGATGCCAGTGATGCACTGCTGGTGGCGCGGGAATTTCGTCCTAGCCATATTCTTTTAGATATGAAGCTTGCCGAAGCCAATGGCCTAGGGTTAATTGTGCCGCTGCGTCATCTGCTGCCCAAGGTGACTATGGTGTTACTCACCGGCTACGCCAGTATCGCTACAGCGGTGGAAGCGATTCGCCTCGGCGCCGATAATTATTTAGCTAAACCTGTGGATACCCAAACCTTGCTCGCCGCACTGGAAATGGATGGGCATTCCCATACTCTTCAAGAAGATGAAGTCGACGATTCGCCACTTAATCCTAAGCGTTTGGAGTGGGAGCATATTCAGCAAGTGCTCAATGCTAACCAAGGCAATGTGTCCGCCACGGCTCGCCAATTGGGAATGCATCGTCGCACCTTACAACGTAAGTTGCTCAAAAAACCTGTGGGTGAAAGTGGACATTTGAAGTAACGATTCATCCACGTGTGGGCAAGGGGCAACAGCCTAAGGCAAACCTGATGAGGTGCTGAGCCGTTTAACCATAAAAAATGCCACTCAAAAGGGCTGAGTGGCATTAACAAGAAAACGAGAAGTGAATCGATGAATTAGCGCTAGGATTTGACGCTAGCGCCACTGCACGATTAGGTTATGCGATTAAAAAGTAACGATTTCTTCGTTTGAGCAAGGGCCGTTAGTTTCACATACTTTATAGGTGAAGCTTGCGCCAGCTAGGTCGGTGAAACGGTCAATAAACGATGAGCTGCTTGAAGTACCCACAGCAACACCGTTACGGAAGATAGTATACTCATCAGCGTTGTGACCATCCCATTCGAGTGCAACACGTATGCTACCGCGACGAGATTTGTTCGCATTTTTTACTGCCATTTCTAACGCGACTTCAGGGACTTCAACCGCAAATTCTGCCGAAGTGCTTGCTGTTGCGCCATCGTTGTCAGTTACAGTCAGTGTCACTGTGTAGCTGCCTGACTCGGCATACTGATGATTGACACTCGCACCTGCGGCATTTGTACCATCACCAAAATCCCAGTTCCATGACGTCAGGTCGCCATCGCTGTCAGTACTGGTGCTTGTGAAGCTGCCGTTACCGTTAGCAAAGCTTGCAGTAAAGCCTGCGGTTGGAGCTTGGTTTGGTGTGTCATCGCCGTCATAAGCACCCACTAGGCTTACACCTGTGTAGCTGCTATAGCCGCTGACCATCACCCAATAAGTTCCCGTTTGAGCAGGATCAATAGCACAGCTTTCGGCATTACCTGACTTGTATGGACGGCAATCATAGCTGCTAGACGTCGGCGCTTGACCAAATTTAACATACATGTCCGCATCACCTGTGCCGCCTGACATATTGAAGCTCAGGTTAGTTGCACCGCTAGCGACATCGAGTTTGTAGTATTTTTTGCTACCTGACGCACCCGCTAAACCTGTCACAGCAACACCGTTGGCGAGTTCAGTGGCTTCTGGTGGTGGCGGTGGTGGTGGCGTTTCACAAGGTGTGATACCCACAGCGGCAAACGCAGTAACCACATCGTTAGCATTTAAGCCTAAGTCAGTTGCGGCCGATTTAACACCACAGGCGCCTTGCCAGAATAAGCTGTCCGCCGTCCAATATAATTGGTTAGCGACTACAAATGTTTGGAATGCTTTGCGTGTATCCCAACCCGGTAAGTTAGCTAAAGTGTAGAAAGCTTTATTGAATACACCTGAACTGTGGTGCACGTCGATGCCATCATAGTAATCGTCGATATGACCGATTGAGATACCGTCTAAGGTTGGATCTGCCATGTAGCGCAGTGCACCGCTGCCTTTAAAGATATCGGCGCCGACTAACCAGTCGTTTGTGCCGTGCATGTAAAATTCAGCGGCTTCACCCGCCATATCTGAGAAGGCTTCGTTCATGCCGCCAGATTGATCTGCGTAAACCAGCCCTGAGTTTTGCTCAGTGAAACCGTGGCTCACTTCGTGTGCCGAGACATCTAAGCTCACTAATGGGTGGAAGGTTGTTGCGCCATCACCGAAGGTCATAGCGCTGCCGTCCCAGAAAGCGTTTTCGTAGTTGTTGCTGTAGTGAACTCGCATCGTTAACTGAAAGGTTAACGGTGCAGTGTTGTACCACTCGCTATACATCTTGTAGATCACGTTGCCGAAGTAGTGCGCATCGTTTAATGGCGAGTAAGCACCGTTGATCTCTTTGACTGTATTGCGCGGACAAGTATAAGAGAAGGCTGTTGCGCCTGATGTGGCACCGTTTAGGTTAACGGTTTTCACGTTAGGAGAGTTCATGGTGCAAGTGTCACCGCTCACTTCAACGTCTAAGCTAGAAAAATCAGTACCGTATTCGTATTGGCCAGTCTTAATATTACCGCCTGGACCTGTGCCCGTTGCAGCGTGATTAATCCCTTCCCAACGCTTAATCACTTCACCTGAGTGCGCGTCAACCATAGTGAATGGGCGGCTTGGCTCATCACCATATACTACAAATGAAGTCACATAAACGAGGCGAGTTTTAGCGGCATCATCGAGGTAAAGCCATAATTTTGCTTGTTTGTTTTCAGCTTTTAGACCTGCAACGGCTTTGTCAGATTTGCCACGGATCGCAATATCTAACGCTTTGTTAGCCGTTAAAGTGGGTTTGACAAAATCAGCCGATTTTTCAATATTTTTTAATACGCGGCCAGACATGTCGCTGTAAAAGCCCATGCTCGATTGTGACGTCGCAACAGAGAAACCATAAACCGGTACACCATGGAAATATTGTTGTAAACGTTGTTTTTGCTTGCCTTGACCTAGGTTGAGTTTTTTCTCTACTTTGAGTTGGCTACCTGCGTCTAAGCTGAACTGAGACACTAAGTTATTGCTTGAAGACGCGCTTCTAAGAGTGCCGACATCGATAACATCAGCAGCAAATGCCGATGTGCCTAAAGTGGCCGACACCGTAATGAAGAGTAGCGACAGTTTTTTGTTTAGCATCATGCTTGAAATCCTTTTTCCGTTTTGTAAATAACGTTGGAATGCCATACAGCTTAACTGGCTCGGGCGAGCGTTTTTTTATTGTGATTTCTACAGGGTCGTCGGCATCCCTCTGCCATGGCCGAATAGAATGAGCTGTTGCTCAGGCGGAAATTCTCAGGGTTTTATTCTGCGCAAAGCGTGAATGACCGCATGACCTTAGATGTTATTTAAATGTAAAAGTGTTAACAATCGTACAAAGGAACTATCTTCAACGTTCATTTAGACGCTTTTAAATCTGAATTAGGACTTTTGGGTAATAGCGATTTAGCCAAGCGGAAGGGTGATGCACTTGAGTGTTTTAAAATAATTTAATGATTTATTTCAATTGTTTATTTTTCAGTGTTCTTGAAAAGGCTTAGTTAAGGATGGGTCTGTGCGTTGGTAGGCATCATCCTATCAAGGGGTTGAGATCCTCGGCTTTGATTTATTAACTTAGAAAGACTCCATCGGAGTTGCCGCTGTTTGACATGCTCTTCAGCTTATTTCACCAAGGTAACTCTGTGCCATCGTAGGCAAAAAAACGCCCTGTTTGTGCGGGTGTAGCATTGGCAATGATGGGCAGTAAGCAGTTGGCGACATACTCAGGTGTAAACAGTTTGCCTTTGGGGACACTCTGTTGAAATGGCTGAGATAATGGCGTGTCTGTCGTGCCCGGATGCAGAGACAACACCACGCCGTGTTTCATGGTGCGTTGCCACTCAATCGACAGTGTTTTGAGAAACATATTCAGCGCGGCTTTTGAGGCGCGATAGCTGTACCAGCCCCCTAATTTATTATCGGTAATACTGCCGACTCTCGCCGATATCACCGCAAATCTTGCCGAGTGGCTTTGTGTTAATGCCTTAGCAAAGTGCTTTGCCAACATGATGCTGGGTAGGGTATTGAGCGTTAAATTGTGCTGGAAAAAGTCGATATCAAGTGACTGTAGGCTTTTTTCTGGCCCTTTATCTTGGGTGTGTAAAATTCCAACACAGTTAATAATCCAGTCTAATTCAGTGAGTTGTTCGCTTAGCTGTTTAATCTCAGCTTCATTGGTCACATCTAATGCATGCCATTGGATTTTCTCCTGCCTGTCTTGGGGAAGATGATGCCAGTAGGTGGCGTGCACGGTTGCGTTGGGATAGTTTTCTTGAATTCGCTTAACTATGGCTTTGCCAATACCCCCACTCCCGCCGACGATAAGTACTTTCATCACAAACTCTCCTATCCAAATATCTATATCAAGCTATTTATATCAATGAGTTACTATATCAATGAGTTACGCTTAGCATTACTTCGCTACAAACGGTTTAGATGAACGAGGTTGTGTTCCGCTGTGGCTAATATGGCGCTTCTTACGGACTCGTCCATTTTGTCCCAAGTCTGGTATAGCATGCCGATCCTAGGATTTTGCGACAATCGCGCGCGGTGTTTTTCCATAAAATGCCAATAAAAGCTATTGAACGGACAGGCAAGTGCACCGCTGCGCTCTTTTATTTTGTAATGACACCCGCTGCAATAATCACTCATTTTATTAATGTAAGAGCCGCTGGCGGCGTAGGGTTTAGTGCCGACAATGCCGCCGTCGGCAAACAATGCCATGCCGCGGGTGTTGGGCATTTCAACCCATTCGATGGCGTCAACATACACGCCTAAATACCACTCATCGACTTGATTTGGCTCGATTTCGGTTAATAAGCAGAAATTGCCGATCACCATTAAGCGCTGAATATGATGGGCGTAGGCAAAATCTAATGATTGGGATAAGGCTTGTCGCATGCAGCTCATCTTAGTGTCGCCATGCCAAAAATAATCGGGCAGCGTCCCATGGGCATCGAGAGCATTAGTGCTGGCGTACTGCGGCATATTGGCCCAGTAAATGCCGCGAACATATTCTCGCCAACCTAATATCTGTCGTACAAACCCTTCAACTTGGGCGATATCAATCTCAGCATTCGTTTGATAACTGTCGATGGCCGCATTGATGACTTCTAACGGGCTGATTAATTTACTGTTAAGGCTGAATGATAGTCGACTATGGTACAAGCTCCACTTGGCGGGATGTTGCGCTGTCATGGCATCTTGAAAACGGCCAAAGGAAGGCAAGCAAACCTGACAAAAATACGTTAATAATTCGAGGCTTTGCGCACGGTTTATCGGCCACAGCAATGGCGCATCAATACGACCCATGGTCGGGATTTGGTGACGCTCAAGCCTAGCGAGAATTTCAGTTACATCGAGGCTAAACATTAATGGCTCAGGCAAGACTTTTATATCCTGAGTTTTAAGCTTCTGACGGTTGCTGGCATCAAAGTTCCACTGCCCGCCGAGTGGTTTCCCGTCATGCATCAAGATGTTATAACGCTTACGCATGCGGCGATAAAAGTGCTCCATCATAATGTGTTTGCCGACGGGGAACTGCGCATCGATTTCGTCAAAGGGCAAGATAAAGTGCTCTGTATCGACACAGTTCACCACGGCTGTGTTGAGTTTAAGCTGACTTAATTGCTCAAGTAGGCGGTATTCATCAGGCCTTTGGTATTCAAACTTGATCGCGCCAACCTGTGTTACCTGATGTTGAATGAGCCCCAGTAGATCGCTATAGCCCTGAGTGTTATTGAAGGTGTCATCAAGGGTGAGATAGAGCACTTGATGCCCTTGCGCGCGCAGCTCTTGGGCAAATTGTGCCATTGCCGCAAAGAAGGCACATATTTTTTGCACATGATGCGTTACATAAGTGTTTTCTTGGTGCAATTCTGCAATCACATACAGCACTTGATCATCAACACGGTTAAACCAAGAATGCTGGGCATTGAGTTGATCGCCTAAAATTAACCTGACTGTATGGAATTGCTGTAATTGCATTAAGTGGACTCGTTGAATGACAATTTTCAATTGAGGGTTACGGTTAAATGGGGGATTGGGATCAATCTGAAGGTAGCTTTACAGGGGGAAGTTTTATCGCTGTGATTTGGGATTGGTTAACTTCTTTGAATACTGAATCAGGTTAAATTATTTTAAAGCAAAGTCGTGGGGCTTCACCCCACACCCGACCAAGGAGGACTGCTCGTCCTATCCTCCTTGGATTCTCCAAGACGCCCCTAGCGAAGTTACATGCATTAGTTACTGGTCTCATACTCCAATAAAAATTGCCTAACGGCTCAGATGGGACATCCTTGTCCCTCCGAGCCTGCGCCATCATCCATGATGTCGCCACGGCATTTTTATCTACGTATTTCGACAACTTCGCAGGGGAAGGTGAACTCCTGAAATTTCAGTGTTAGCTTCTAATCTCAAAAGAATTTTGCCTGTCCTATCTTTTTCATTATTTTATAGTATGTTACTCAATTTTAATGCGTCACTTAACGCAGCAGGAGCTTAGTTCGTATGCGTGAATATGATGGGATTGAAAAGCGTTACCAAAGGCCAGATGCCGATTTAGCTAAAAGTTTAATGATTATCGAAAATTTATTGGGTTTTACGCCGCTAGAGGATAGGTTGGAATTTGATTTGTCTTTTTGGGCTGGCGGTTCAGGTGTATTCGATAAGTTGGCGGTTTCATGTTCTGTGACTCCCGAGCAAATGAAACTCGCTCAAGATAAGTTGAGACTCTATTCCCCAGAGGCAGCGATAGCATTGGATGAATGGCGTGATGATTTTATTTGGTTAGTGGAGGATGAAGACGTTTGTACTGATGTGTTGGTTAGGTCGGCGCATTTTATTAATCAGAATAAAGCGCCATTTCAAGATGTTTGTCTTAAAACGCAATCCATTTATTTCGCTTACATGAGTGATGTGAATGGCTGGACTGCGGTATGGGGTCAGCAAGATAGGCTCAATTATGCTTATTTCTGCCAAGGATAGCCTTTATCTTTAAGTGATTACCGACAATCGCCAGTTAAGTCTTATTTACCAGTCCGTAATCAAGGGCGTAGCTTTTAAGCTTGGCATCGAGATCATCTAGATCTTTATAAAACTCGTCATCGAGCTTATCGAGTACGCTGTACAGGTCTTGGTTATCGGTTGCGGCTAAACGACGATCTCTGTCTATTGGTACTGGCTTTTCGCCAAACACGGCCTGTTTTGCTTGGTGCAATAAGTTTAACGAGTGGCTTGCTCCCATTTGGATAAGTCCACGCTCAGCGAAGGCGTAATGCTCACCTGAAGAGTTGTCGAAATACTGAATAAATCCACCATTATAGACCTCGCCAGATAAGCAGTTCACCGCATAGTAGTTTTGTTCCTCTGGTCTAAGCGTATAAAAACCTTGATCTTTGTTATGTACCCTTACAACAAGATCTCGCCAAAAGGCTCGAAAGGGACAGGTTTTATCGAGTTCACGCTCTTGTTGGTAGTATTCCTTCGCACGCTCGAGGTTTGCACGTATGCCATTTTTGCAGGGCATGCATAAACCCTCATTTTTCTCGGCGGTACTCGGAAGGATTAAGGTGTTACATTCTTGGCAGGGGATTTTTTCCGACATGGTCTTTCCTTTGATACTCAAGTCAGTAAGAGAAGTCACAGCTTCACAAGCTACCCATTGTTAAATTCTCTGTTTCTAGAGTTTACATCCCACAATTAAGCGTCTATTTACCTAACGTACTAGTTGTACTTTATATTCATCGCAATCAGCGGTTCGCGTGAGGCTTTTTCTGCGCGTAGGCGGGCGAGGTATTTTTCCCATAGATCCACTTGGTGGGTGGCGAGATCGTAGAGCACTTTCCACGAGAATAGACCTGTGTCGTGGCCGTCATCGAAGACGATTTTAACTGCGTAATTACCGACGGGTTCTATGGCGCTGATGTTGACGTTTTTCTTGTGGGTGACCAGCTTTGGATTACCGTGACCATGCACTTCGGCCGAGGGCGAGTAGACTCTGAGCATCTCGCAACTGAGCTGATATTGCTCACCATTGTCGAAACTGATTTCTAGAATGCGCGATTTACGTTTCAGTTTAAGATCGGTGACATTGGGCGTTGCTGTGGTCATAGGTTGGCTACCAAGAAAATGTTAAGGATAGGATAACGACTCATTAAAATAACACCTGACTAATGTAACCACTCGCGGCCAAGGATACAAAGGGTAAGCGAGAGCCTTGGTCAGGCTTTTTCGTTTAAGTCACACTTTTGTATTTGAGTCGTTTACCGCCAAGTCGTTTGAGCTTGGCGGTGAACGGTTTAGTACTAGAGGATAAAGCGGCTGAGATCTTCGTCTTGGACTAAGTTATCTAAGTGGGCGCTGACATAGTCGGCGTCGATAACAAAGGCGGAGCCCGATTTTTCCGATGCCTCGTAGGAGATATCTTCCATCAGCCTTTCCATCACAGTGTGTAAACGACGGGCGCCGATGTTTTCGGTGCGCTCGTTCACTTGCCATGCGGCTTTCGCAATGCTGTCGATACCCGATTCGCTGAATTCAACTTTCACGCCTTCTGTGCCCATCAGCGCGATATATTGCTCGGTGAGCGAGGCGTGTGGCTCGGTTAAAATGCGTTTAAAATCATTAGCTGATAGCGCATCTAACTCGACACGGATCGGTAAACGACCCTGTAATTCAGGAATTAAATCCGACGGTTTAGACATCTGGAATGCGCCAGAGGCGATAAACAGTATGTGGTCGGTTTTTACCATGCCGTGTTTTGTGGTGACAGTGCAGCCTTCGATCAGCGGCAGTAAGTCACGTTGTACGCCTTCACGGGAAACGTCTGGGCCTGAGGTTTCGCCGCGCTTACAGATTTTGTCGATTTCGTCGAGGAACACTATGCCGTGTTGCTCAACCATTTCAATGGCTTGTTCTTTTAAATCTTCTTGATTGACCAGTTTGGCCGCTTCTTCTTCGATCAATAGCTTAAAGGCTTCTTTGATCTTCATCTTGCGACGTTTTGCTGGTGCTTGGCCCATGTTTTTAAACAGACTTTGCAGCTGGTTGGTCATTTCTTCCATGCCTGGAGGCGACATGATTTCAACACCAATTTGCGGTTGGGCTAAATCGATATCGATTTCTTTATCGTCTAATTGGCCTTCGCGTAGCTTTTTGCGGAAGACTTGACGGGTATTTGAGTTGGAATCGGTTTCAGTGCTTTCCCAGTCGTTTTTCGGCTTAGGCAACAGGGCATCGAGAATGCGCTCTTCGGCATTTTCTTCGGCGCGTTGGCGACATTTGCCCATTTGCTGCTCGCGGGTCAGCTTGATGGCGATATCGGTCAAGTCGCGGATGATTTGCTCGACTTCCTTACCGACATAACCCACTTCAGTGTATTTAGTGGCTTCGACCTTGATAAAAGGCGCGTTCGCCAGTTTGGCTAAACGGCGGGCAATTTCAGTTTTACCAACGCCCGTTGGGCCAATCATCAGAATATTTTTTGGAGTGACTTCTTGACGGAAATCCGCGTCAAGTTGCATCCGGCGCCAGCGGTTACGCAGGGCGACAGCAACAGAACGTTTGGCCTTTTGTTGGCCAATAATGTGTGCATCCAGCTCGTGGACAATCTCACGGGGGGTCATTTCAGACATAATATTCCTCACGGGCTGTTTAGTAATTGAGTTCTTCAATCGTTTTGAATTGATTGGTGAATACGCAGATATCCGCAGCAATAGTCAGGGATTTTTCGGCGATTTCTAAGGCTGACAGCTCAGTATTTTGCAATAGTGCAAGGGCCGCCGCTTGGGCATAGTTGCCGCCTGAACCAATGGCGACTAAGTCATGTTCTGGCTGAACGACATCACCATTACCTGTGATGATCAGCGAGGTTTCCGCATCGGCCACGACTAACAGGGCTTCGAGTTTACGCAGCATACGGTCGGTACGCCAATCTTTGGCGAGCTCAACGGCCGAGCGCAATAAGTGGCCTTGGTGCATTTCGAGTTTGGCTTCGAAACGCTCGAATAGGGTGAAAGCATCGGCGGTGCCGCCTGCAAAACCTGCCAGTACCTTGTTGTGATATAAGCGACGCACTTTTTTGGCGTTACCTTTCATGACGGTATTGCCTAGGGAGACTTGGCCATCGCCGGCGATGACAACTTGATTATTACGGCGTACTGATACGATAGTGGTCACAATGAATCCTCTTCTGGCCCGCAGCAAAAGTTGCGGTGGATGATGGGATATATATGGGGATGGATGACAATAATTCAAGTAATCGCGGCAAATGCCAAAGGAGTTTGCGATCTTTCGCGCTCCTTTAGCAATAAAAATAAGCGCTTATTGGGAAAGGGTGGATCGACCTACAATAGTGCGGCCATCGAAGGGATAGTATTTAAGATCCCAGTTTTCACTGCCGAAGCTGCGATCGTCAGAGACATAGTTGAAAATGCAGTAAGCATTGGGATCTTTTATGTCGACGGCACCATACCAGTAAACAATGTCGACATTGGGAACTGTGCGCCAAGAGTATTGATCGGCAATGACAAATTCATTATTAGCCAAAAGACCTTGCCATAACTGACCACAATAATCGCCCTGCAATTTAGCACCGGCATCAGCGGTTGCAGTCTCTATTCCCAGTGGAAATCCTGTGGTGGTCGAGTCGAGTTTTCCGTCACCATAACAGGCGAGATCTTGGGTATAACCTGAGTGACCGCCCGCAAGCCAGCAACTGTGATAAAGCTTAACACCAGAGGTAAAGGCCGCAAATGTGGTTTTGGCTCTGGCATCGTGGGCATCTTGGCCTAGGTTTAAAAACCGTGGTGCTGCGACGACGGCCAAGATCCCAAGGATGATAATGACCACAACCAGCTCAATTAATGTAAAGCCCTTCGATGACTGCAAACGACTCATATTGCTCACCTATTTGTTAGAGGACAATATTCTAACGGAACTTTGATTTGCAATCAGTAAGTCATTGATAATATTTAGTTTTTTAACATTATTGTTACATGGCTCTACAGTAAGATGGCAAGCCGCAAAATGGCAAGCCATCACTTCATCTTTCAATGCCATCTGCCGAATGTAAACGGCTTATAAAGCCGTTTTGTCTATAACACGATAGCGGGTTTGTACGTAGCCATTGTCGTACTGCTGCGTGTGAATTGGCATTAATTGAATCGCTTGAGCTAAGTCGCCAAAGAGGGGAATACCTTTACCCAGTAAAGTGGGGATGCGAGTGAGCGTGAGTTCCTGAATTAGCCCTGCCGCTAAAAAGCCTTGGATTGTTTGGCCGCCATCGATATAGAGATGCTTAAAGCCACGGGTTTTGAGTTGCTCGCTAATGCTTGCTGCATCGCCATTTAGCACTTGCACATGCTCACTTAACGCCGACGGTACTGTTACACCGCTGCGACTTAATACAAACACTGGGATATTTACATAGGGCCAATCACAATCGAAGGAGAGGACTTTTTCAAAGCTTTTTCGTCCCATTACAATCGCATCGATAGTGTCGATAAAGGCATGATAACCAAAGTCTTCATCGGGATTAGTACTGGGGTGCTGATTTAAAAAGTCGATATCCCCATCGGGCGTTGCGATATAACCATCGAGGGTCGCGGCAATAAAAACGGAGGCTTTCATTCATCTTCCTTAATGCTATTTTCGAGCGTGTTTCTCTAATGATTCTTTCAGTGCTTGTTGTTGAGCTAGGCAGTCTTGTTTTGCTTTGCCCGACATATCGTTACACGTTTGACCTTTATCTGGGCTTTCCAATATGGCGGCTGCAACATAAACTGCGGCGTCGGCTGCATTGCATTCTTGTTTGCTGTAGGGGGAATTTGTATCACATTTTGAATTAAGTGGCCCAACGCAGCCACTCATACAGGTCAAGACTAAGGTGCTAAAGCTGAGTAATATTAAAGGTTTGAACATTCGCTCTTCCATGATTCATATTATTTAAGGCGGTTGGAAAGTATATAACTGCTTTGCAGACGGAACTAGAACTGGATCGTTCCATTTCCACTTTAGTTGTTATCTTGGAGGAAGGCATTCGCGGATGGAAGCAAAAAAATCCCCGAGGGTATAGTTACCCTCGGGTGGAGGTTCAAAAAGCAGTGGATTTCTTGAGCGCCTGCGGGGCACAAAGGAAGGAACCTATGGTGTGATTGTGCGGGCTGATACGATATTTCACAAAGCCAAATGCGCAAACTGCGACAGCTTGTCGCAGGCTGGATGAAAACTGTGTAGTTACGGTATCTTGAATGGGCGGGGTAAAAAGGGTTTAACGTTTAAATCCTTATGCGTGGCGAGAAGGCTTAACGATTGTTTAGTGACCACGGGTGATTGACTTATAAGACAGAATTCAGGTTGCCTAAGTGCTGCACTAGCTCTGCCATATTGTTCACTTCGAGCTTTTTCATGATTTTTGCGCGGTGCACTTCAATCGTGCGCAGGGATAAAAACATCGCCTCCGATATTTGCTTGTTAGTCATGCCTTGGATCACATGGGCTAACACTTGCTGTTCGCGCTCAGTCAGTTGGTCAAACTTATGCTGCAGACTTTGCTGTTCGAAGGCCGCTTGGCTTTCACGCTGCGCCTTTTCAATCGCTTGTACTAATGCCTTGCCGGACACTGGTTTTTGAAAAAAATCGCAGGCCCCCTTACGAAAGGCGCTTAACGCCATAGGTAAATCGCCGTGGCCAGTGAGAAATATCACGCCTAGCGGGCTGTGGGTTTCCAGTAATTTTTGCTGCACTTCTTGGCCGGTGATTTCTGGCATTCGACTATCTAAAATCACGCAGCCCGCCTGTGATAATGCACAGTGCTCAAGGAAGTCGCGGCCGCTGTTGAAGGTTTGCACTTGATAGCCAAATTGTCCGAGCATAAAGCCCAGTGAATCCAGAATCGCTTCATCGTCATCGACTAGATAGAGTGGCAATTTTATCGACATGGTGTTCCTTGTAGGGCGGTAAGCATGCTATCAGCTTAAGCTGGGTGCAGAGTGGGCTCAATTTTAAGCCTAGGTCTTGGGAGATACATCACTAAATTAGCCTATTCCCTCTGGGCATAAACCAGAGTTTGGCGGCATTTCACAGCTTGATTTTTATCTGCGAGCTAAAATCGTTCCATGACAATGGCATATAAGAGTGGGTAATAGAGACGATGACGATTGACTCTTGGTGTAAAGCGATATTGATGGGATGCTTGCTGAGTGTTATTGGGCTTAATCCGTCCTATGCCAACGAAGCGACAGAAGTGAACCATTTTAGAGTCGGAGTGCTGGCAAATCATGGCGTGTTACAGGCCAAGCAGCGTTGGCAACCTATGATGGATTACCTCAGTGAGCAAGTACCTAATAGTCATTTTGAAGTCGTGCCTGTGGATTTTAATGGCATGCGTAGTCAGTTACTTGAGCATGATTTGCAGTTTATCGTCACGAACCCTGGGCAATATCTGCATCTAAGTAACAACTTCCCGCTGTCTTGGCTTGCGACAATGAAGAGCCGTAAGCATCAAGGCAGCACTTTTACCATAGGCGCGACCATTATTGTTCGCGCCGACAGCCCTATCCGTACCTTGCAGGATTTGCGCGGGCGCAATGTGGTTGCAAGTGATCCGCAGGCCTTGGGGGGGTATCAAGCGGCCATGGGGTTACTGCATAAAATGGGTTTTTTACCCGAACAGTTTTTTGGGCAAGTGCGCTTCCTCGGGTTCCCGTTAGAACCGCTTATCTATCAAGTCAGAGATGGCAGTGCCGACGCCGCAATAGCGCCTTTTTGTACCTTAGAGGAAATGATCGCAACGGGTCTTGTTAATCAGGGCGATTATCGGGTTATCCATCCTGCAACGCCTGCAGGATATGATTGTGAGGTGAGCACTCAGTTATACCCAAACTGGTCATTCGCTGCGGCGGATACGGTTTCTCCTAAGCTGACGATGGCGATTACCCGCGCCTTATTCGATTTACCCGCCGATCATATTGCAGCAATTACCGCCGATACTTTGGGCTGGACTGCGCCCGTGAGCCAGTTAAAAGTGATTGAGTTATTTAAAGAATTACAACTACAGGGAGCATCACCACCACTTTATCAAACCGTATACAAATGGATGGCAAAAAATAAAGAATGGGGTGGCGCACTGTTGTTAATTTTCATTATTTCCACCATTTATCACCTGTGGCTTGAATATAAGTTTCGCCAGAAAAGTGAGTTTTTAGTCAGCACTGAGCGCCAATTAAAGGACAAGGCACTGCAGCTTGAGCGACTGCAAAGTGCGGCGATTCTTGGGGAAATAGGTGCAGGACTTGCCCATGAACTCAATCAACCTATAGCCGCTATTACCCAATACAGCGAAGGTGCCATGCTGCAACTGGAAAGGCTTGGGCAAGATAATCCTGAACTCTATGATGTACTCGGTAAAATTAATGCGCAGTCGATTCGCGCTGGAGCGGTTGTGCATCGTATTCGCGGTTTACTCAAGCGGCGTCAGGCCAAGACCGAACCTTTAGATATAGTGCCAGTGGTGAAAGAAGCTTTAGCTCTGTTGCGGCGCGAGCTAGACCGAGCGAATGTGCAAGTGAATGTGCGAGTGCAGGGTGAGCCCTTTGAACTGATGGGCGATAGCGTTGGTTTAAGCCAAATGTGGGTCAATTTAGTAAAAAATAGCTTAGATGCGTTAGAAACCTGCAGCGATAATCGTGTGCGTCAATTATGGATCGATATCTATTATCATCCAAATGAAATCAAGGTGTTAGTTATTGATAATGGCGAAGGGCTACAGGGGCAGGCGAGTGAGTTGATGGCATCTTTTGCCTCAACCAAAGATGCGGGATTAGGGCTTGGCTTAGCCATCTGTAAGGATGTGGTCACCCGCCATCACGGCAGCATTCAAATCGAAAACTGTCAGCAATCCACGCAAGCTTTACTGCCTTGGCAACAGGGCTGTGTGGTGACAGTCGTTCTTCCCAAGGAATAGGGTTATACACTTATGAGCAACCCTTAATGTGCGCATTAGCCCGGAGCATCCGACAGCTTTTATTGGTTAGCGGTTAATATTAATAAAAGCATCATTTTCATAATAATATTTTGCTGCACTAATTAATTCATTTAACCCAGCTTCAGAATTTTGTTGCAGCAAATTACTCTTAATACTTTGCAAATCTGACACACTTAAGAAGCTTTTATAACCAATAGATGTTGGGTAAATTGGTTCATCATCACTACCACGATCTTCTTCTGTGTCATCGTTAAGTACAAGACATAATATCGAGTCATTAATTTCTTTATTAGAAGGTATATATACATCCCACTTCCAATCTAAAGATTCAATTTTATCCAACATGTTCTTGAGAGTTAATTCTAAACGCATTACGCACCTTTTGTGATATAGCTAGTCATTCCCGCGCCTTATTTGCGGTTAGTTTTGGGATGGAAAAGCCTTCGCTTGATCTCTGATCCACTTCATTCATAACTGTAGATATTTACCAAAATATTCATCGACAGTTTTATGGCAGTATTTATCTTCACCTCGCCAATACTCAGCGAACACCCAGTCATTTTTGCCTTTAGAAGGGCGATTGTAGCTCCTTGGTCGTAACACTCCAATACTGGCTAAAATTTCTATTAATACCTGCCTTTCTGCCTTACTGGACTTTACGATCTTAGCCAATCTTTTTTCAAGGGCACTGGGATAATGAGTAGGTTCCGAACTTTCGATAGTGCTTAATATTTCTTTGAAACAATTTAAGTCTTCATCAGTTGGGCCAGGGATATCCGTATTTATAAATTGGTTTAAGTCAAAATATGTATATAAAATATCGCCATGACGGACACCACCCCATTTGATACGCTCGAAATTCAATACGTTTATATCTGTGTTGTTATAGTTGTGACTGCCCCTTATCCCGTATTTGCTGTCTCGGCATACACCGCAGGTGTAGGAGTGTGAAGTTGGTTTTCCGTCGGAATATGAAGTGCCGGATATAACGGGTGTATATTTATGCTCTGGGATATTTTTGGCAATTGAATAGGATGATAAAGAAGATCTTAAGTCTAAGCGGCGAGTTGTCAGGCTACTTAAAAAACCTTTAGCAATTTGTGCTCTGGATATTGTTTTTACTACTTTTGCAATGGTATCTATGCAGTCATCATGAGAAATCGAAATCGAAATCGGATCAAACATTAATCCTTGTGACTTTGCGTACTCAAAATCTCCATCAGATAAGAGTCTATCTTTTGAGTCTATCCATCCATTCTTCCAGTAGGTGGAGAATAATATTTTCTTCGCTTTCTTATCCATATTTGAATTTATGCTTTCACTTAACGTTTGAGTATTAATGTGTAGCGTTGTTTGCGAGACATAAATCACTTGTTCGACTTGGCTACTACGACGATGTTAATTGGTGTGAATGATGCTATAGGAATTTGTTTTGACAGGGTAGTGGTTTTTATACAACTTTGGTGGTAATTGCTTGATATCGTTTTAGCTTTATCATTACGTTTGCATTATTAGTGACGTTGATTTCGAGTAATCTGGCCTTACATTTTGGTTGACACAGGTACTACATCATCTCAACGACATTAAACCTATAAGGCATATTTACTTTTAGTTTTCTATCATCTAGCAACGACTTGATGGTGGTTATTTTCTTCACATGACCACTTGTTTATCGTGGTTTTCTATTAGGATACTTTGGACGTTTGTAATTTAGGGCAGTGGATAGTTTTGGGAGAACTGGCTGAGCTTTTCTACTAAAAACTCTATGGTGCGACGGACCTTATGGCTGGGATAATCGGTTTGTAGGTATACCAATTGCAGTGGGATCGGTGGGGCTATTTTATCGGCTAGCACTAAGTGGAGTCTGCCTTCGGTCACATCTTGCGCCACATCGAGCCAACTCTTATAGGCAATTCCACGACCTGAGAGTGCCCAGTCGCGGATCACTGCGCCATCGTTACAAAAACGTTGGCCCCTGACTTCGATTTCAACGGGCGCGCCGTTATGACTTAACTTCCATTTCTGCCACGGCTCACCGCCGCGATTTAAGATCAGTACTGCGTGTTGGCTCAGTTCATTTAGCGTGCTTGGTGTGCCGTGTTGTGCCAGATAAGCGGGTGAGGCGACCAGTACCCTTGGGGTCATGGCGAGCTGACGCCTTTTAAGGTTTGAGTCGTCAAGTTGGCCATAGCGCAAAGCCAAATGGATATTTTGGTCGATTAAGTCTGTCATATGATCGCCAAAATACAGCTGCACTGTCAGTTCTGGGGCGCTGTCCATCAATTCATCGAGCCAAGCACGGATCTGGCTGCGACCAATATCCGAAGGTAACGCGAGGCGTACTTCACCCTTAAGCTCACCCCTGTGTTCGGCTAAATTGGCGCTGGCGGTTTCGAGAATCGCCAGTGCGGGTTTCGCAGAATCGAGAAAAATCCGCCCTTCTTCTGTGAGCTGTAAGCGCCGCGTCGAGCGAGCAAATAGCTGACATCCTAGCTTTTTCTCTAATCTTTGCAGCGCGGCACTTGCCGCTGCCGGCGTCATGCCTATTTCTTTACTGGCTGCCGAGAGACTCTCTAAGGCTGCGATACGCAGCGCTAATTGCAGATCGTTTAAATGATACATATCAAATTATTTTTGAAAATGATTTTAATAATAGCCTGATTATCAATATAGATTAACTAATGCACAATTGCACCACTGATGTTTCATCTTAATTTCTGGTTCGGAGTGTGTATGAGTCTATTCATGTCTTACAAATTAGCGTCACTGGCATTAAACAATCGCATCGTGATGGCCCCTATGACTCGGGCGCGTACTACGCAGCCAGGCAATATTCCTAATGATCTGATGGCGCAATATTATGCCCAGCGCGCCTCGGCGGGGTTAATCATCACAGAAGCGACACAAATCTCCGATGACAGCCAAGGTTATTCATTTACGCCGGGCGTGTATACTGCTGAGCAAATTGAGGGCTGGAAAAAAGTCACAGCGGCAGTGCATCAGGCTGGTGGTAAAATCTTCAATCAAATTTGGCATGTTGGCCGTGTATCGCACCCGATTTTTCAGCAGGGTAATGCCCCGATTGCGCCATCGGCCATTGCGCCCGTTGGCACAAAAGTATGGATTGTGGATGAAGCGCATCCTGAAGGGCAAATGGTGGATTGCCCAGAACCTAGGGCTATGGTGCAAGCGGATATCGACCGTGTTGTGGCCGATTTTGCACAGGCGGGAGTGAATGCGGTTGCGGCGGGTTTTGATGGCATCGAAATTCACGGTGGCAATGGTTATCTAATTGACCAGTTTTTACGCACCAATTCAAACCACAGAACTGATGCCTACGGCGGTACTCAGGAAAATCGCATTCGTTTTTTACTCGAAATTGTCCAAGCCGTGAGTGCGAAAATTGGTGCCAATAAAGTCGGGGTTCGCCTCGCCCCTTACGTGACGTTTAAAGATATGGCGTGTCCTGAAATTGTAGACACTATTCTGTTAGCGGCTAAGCATTTATCGGCATTGGGCGTGGCATATTTACATCTTTCAGAGGCTGATTGGGATGATGCGCCGCAGGTGCCAGAGTCCTTTAGAGTCGAGCTGCGTAAAGTCTTTAAGGGCAGCATTATTGTTGCGGGTCGCTATGATGTGGCGCGTGCCAATGAAGTGATTGATAACGGTTATGCGGATTTAGTTGCCTTCGGTCGACCTTTTATTGCAAATCCTGATTTGCCTTACCGTTTAATGCATCAATTGCCTTTATCTGCATTCGACAAAGGGCCCTTGTTTGGCGGTAGTGCAGCGGGTTATACCGATTATCCTACACACAACGAAGCATTGAGAGCCGTCATCCGATCCGCTGACGATGAGGTGGCATAATGGATCGGGTTAACACTTTGTATGTTCAGCGCTTACCCGCTTGGCTTAGTTTAAGTCTATGGTTTTCAGGCTTTATAGGTATCGCTATTGTGGGTTTTAGCTTAGCAAGTCTGAGCATGGATGCGTTAGCCGCTCAAGGGGCAACAACACAGGATAGTGCTAAAGTGCGAGCGGCGTTAGTGCCAAAAGTGGCGGCAATGGAAACGATTTCTGATGAATCACCGCAGGCACTGGCTATCGCCCGCGCCGCTTTGTTATATGCCAGTTTTTGGCACACGGGCGATGCAAGTTTTGCCCACGGCGCATTGGCGACTGGTTTTATCGACCGTACTCTGCCCGCTGGCCGCGCACAGGGAATCACGGGTTCACTCGAAGCCTCAAAGGCATTTAGGGCAGCGGTCCCCGATCTCTCTGTTTCAGTTGAGCATTTGCTAGTCGTTGGCGATCGTGCAGTGGTACGTCTGCGTTTTAATGGCCGCTTCACTGGTGTCTTTGGTGAGCAAAAAGGCCAAGGGCAGAAAATCGATTTTCGTGCTGTTGACATGTATCGAGTACGGGATGGTTTCATCACAGATAACTGGCACCTCGAAGATTATCAAACGCTATTTTCTCAATTAGCTGCAGGGACTCAATCATGAATCAACGTCGACGATTTTTAATGGCAGGTGGCGCCATCGCTGCTGGGTTCGGCCTAAGCCAAACGGCGCTTGCTATTGGTTTACCATCATTAGATACCTTAGAAAATGACTCCAAAAGTTCAGGTGGCAGTGGGATGAACAAAATATTTTGGCCAAGTGGTGAGCAGTTAGTGATTTCAATCTCAATGCAGTTTGAAGCAGGTGCTCAAGATAAAAATGCCGAAGGGCCGTTTCCGCCGATGGAAAAGGGCTATCCAGATACCATCACCCCGACTTGGTACGATTACGGTATGAACGAAGGCATTCCAAGACTGCTGCGTTTGTGGCGTAAGCACAATATCAAGGTGACTTCTCACATGGTTGGGCGCGCCGCTGAGCTACATCCTCAACTTGCCAAACAAGTTGCAGATGAGGGGCATGAGATTTCGGGTCACGGACAAACGTGGACGCCACAATACAGCATGTCGCCAGCAGAGGAACGCGCCTCCTATGTGGCGAGTATTGAGACGCTGCAAAGGATCACAGGTCAGCGCCCCTTAGGTTTTAATGCCTTTTGGATGCGCCATAGTACTCAAACCCTCAATATTTTGCAGGACTTAGGTTTTATTTATCACATTGATGACCTATCGCGGGACGAGCCTTCAATTATCCCTGTAGGAAATAAGCCCTTTGCGGTTGTGCCTTACACTTTACGTAACAATGATATCGGACGTTTTGGTGGCAACACAGCTATGACGGCCGCGGCCTTTTTACAGGAACTAAAGGATGAGTTCGATATGCTCTATCAAGAAGGTTCGACGCAGCGACGGATGATGTCGATCAGTGTGCACGACCGTATTGGTGGCGCTCCTGGACTTGTGACCGCTTTAGATAAGTTTATTCAGTACGCTAAAGGTCACACTAACGTAGGCTTTATGCGTAAAGATGCCATTGCTAAATGGGCGCTGGCGCAAAAGGACACACCGACCAATCCTGCAAGAACATTTTAGCCTGCTGTAGCTTTGTTAGAAGAGGTTTGAATGGTTAACAAAAAGCGCGTTGTATAACGCGCTTTTTGTTTTTGGGAACCCTTATTACAGCAAGTCGGAAGTGATTAACGCATGGCCAGCATGGCCCAAGTGCGGCGACCTTGCTCCAGAATTATCCCCACGGCAAGTCCCGCAGCGGCGTTGATAGCGAGGCAAGTCACAGCGGTTGATAAAATCACAAAGATACAGAAGGGCTTACCATCGATTAAGCGTTTCGACCATGCTAATTGCAGCCCCGCAGTGGTCAGTAAACTGCCGAGGATTGCCATAGGAATAAGGCTTAATAGCCAAGCGATATTAGTACCCCAGCATAGGGCTATCATTAAGCATGTACTGCCAAAAATTAACGGCGCCAGATAAGTGCGAGCACCAAAATGGTATTGCACCGCAAGTCCGCCCGCACCGTGGCACATGGCCGAGGCACCAAAGGGCGCGAGCAATAAGTTGGCAAGACCTGAGCTAATGGCGAAGTTTTTGGGTGTGAGTTTGGCGGCATCTTCAGGGAATTTCTCCTGTGCCATTACAGACGTGGCAATGACCGCATTGGTTAAGGTTAATGCCAGTTGTGGTAAAACCAATAAAAGGGCGGCAGAGGTCCACTCAATAGACGTCGGCCAAGCCAATTGAAATGGCGCTGTCATTGCTTGGATATCAAAGTTAGTGGCTAAATTAGTTTGTGTACTTGCTTGCCAAATCATCCCCGCCGCTATGACTAAGGGCATGGCAAGGTAACGCAGCGGCAAAAATTTACTGATAAATAACAGTACAAATGCCCCCACGCCAACCAGCCAAAATTCACTCATCATCTTAGTGCCCATCCACATCAGTTGCAGACCTATGGCGAGTTGAATGCCAACACTCACAGCTTGGGATAACTGTTTGGCTAACCAAGTGATGGCGCCGCTAAAGGCGAGAATTAACAGGATAATGCCCATTAACATGGCGCTTGCCTGCAACATGCCTGGGGTTAAGCCCTGAGCGATCACCAGTGCAGCGATGACTTTCATCGGTTGTACCGGAATCGGGCGACGGTAAAACAGCGCGCTGAGAATAGCGAATAGACCAAACCCCAAAAATATCCCTTGGGGCGAAAATTGATTGAGGGCAATTAGCCCTAGCACTAAAGGTAAAAAAGTGCCTAAGTCGGCAAAAGCGCCACTGGTTTCACCGAGTAAACGGTTGAATGAAGGATTGGATACTGTTTGGGGAATTTTGCCCGAGGTCATACTGATTGCCGTAATTGAACACGCTATGACTACGCAAAATAAATGCCATAAAAATCAGATGATTTGGGGGGTAAACAGAGTCAAACTACCGTATTGAGTCACTCAATGAGACAAACTGGGGCAAGGCCGAAGAATGGCTGAGTCTAATTGTCTTTTTGGGTGAGAGTAACAAGATAATAAAAAAAGAGATCTTAGTAAAAACTAAGATCTCAAAGGGTATTACCGGGAACTCGATTTGGTTCATCAGTTGTGTTCACTTCGATGCCTTACTAAAAGTAAGATATCTGTGATGCTCAAATCAGTGAACGATTCAATCAAGGCTGTTTGTGTTTTGGCCCTTGTTTATTTTTCATCGGGTCACCTTGATAACCTAGGGCTTGCCAATCGAGTCTTGTGCCTTTGTTATGGCAGTCGTTACAATTTAATGCTTGCTCCTTTGGTGACACCATATGGTTTATCCGCCACCACATTTCAGTGGCTGCAAAGTCATATTCACCACTATATTTGATACCTTTCTCAAGCATAGTCGTGTTCGCTTCCATTCCTAGTTTTGCCGCTAAGTTCCAATCAAACTCGCTCCAGAATCCCCCTTTGCCATAGGTTTTCGGTGTGATAAAAATATTGAGTTTTTTATCGTAAATTTGTTTACCCGTGTGCACCTTGAAAGGATAGATTTTTGCTTTGACATCATTTATATCGCCAATGGGATAGGTCAATTTAGTGACTGTACTCGGATCCATTTTATCACCTGCCATATAAGCATTGGCTGTGCCGTTGTACCAAGCGTATTGGGGTTTGACCATTTTTTCCCAAACAAAATCTCCTTTTTTCTTTTGGTAGGTATGCTTACCGTATTGGTCGAGTGTTTCTTTTTTATCATCTCCAGCTGTTGACCAGTCCCAGCGCATTTTTGTCGGTTCGTTTTTAGCAAAATACGGAATATGACAGGTTTGACAGGCAACTGCCGCTGTATGAGTATTGAGTTTTTTGTTCGCGTGTGGCGCTGATTCGTGGCAGTTTTCACAGCCAATATGGTCGACACCACCGGGTGAAACCCCCATAGCATTACCTGAGATCATGTGTTTCTCAGTGGTGTGGCAGTTCTGACATTGAAAGTCATTACCGTCGCTATCCATATGCACATCCGTCGCTTTGTCTGGATAAGACATGGATGAGTCTAAGTCCCCATGTTTTACCGCGTCACCACCGCCACCATAGAAGTGGCAACTACCGCAGTTATCCCGTACAGGTTCGCCAACATTTTGAGCTATTTTAGTCAGATCGAGTTTTGCCATAGGTTCACCTGCGCCAGCGGGATCTTTAACATAAGTTCCTGTAGTGTCGTGACAAACTAGGCAGTCGACTTTGGTTTTATCTTTAAAGTCAAAGTTACTGTCTTTCCAACCATAACCCGCGTGACAACTGGTACAGCGGGGTTCATTGCTGGAAATGGCAACGCAGAAGTTATTAATGCTGTTTTTCTTACCTCTTACGACTGTCCTATCGGGAAGTTTTTGTTCTAACTCCCAAGTCCAATGGGAGGTTTTCATCACGTCAGTCGCTTGATTTTCATGGCAGACTAAACATTGTGTGGTCACCTGTGAGCCTGTGGTAAACGGGCCTTTAAGTGCCTCTTTATGGGGATTAGCGGCGTAGGCATTTAATGTCATGCTCGCTAAGGCAATGAGGATGAGCTTATTCATTTTGTACTCCCGCCCTCGATGTAACTGAGGGCTGATAGTTGTTATCAATGACGGATTAGAAGTTGATGGTGAGTGAGGCGTTGACATCAAACGCGGTATCAACCACTGGCAACATGGAATAAGCAGAGCCAGCTAGCACATCGTCGATTTTTTGTGGAGCACCCACAGGTGTACCGCTGCCTGTGTACTCGTAGTCGTAATAGAGGCCAGCAAGTTTGATAAACATTTTGGGGTTAATATCAAAGATGTAATAGGCTTCTGCTACATGTCCTCGGGTAGCTAACTTACTACCAATAGGGTCATCCTGTGCCTGGGTAAAAGGCGTCCAATATTCGGAGCCATAGTTATATTCCAGACCCAATTTGCCGTAGGGAGCAGGAATTTGTACGCCGACATAAATACCATAACCGTCTTTGGCTTCGGTATCGTCACTGGTTTTAGGCACCATAATAATCTCAGTACCAGTGCTGTTTAGCTCGGCTTCAAATATGGCATCGGATAACATGCCGCCAAACATGCCTGCGTTACCGTTAGGCTCGGCGCGAGTCCAGCCGAATGATGCAAACCATTTGATATCGTTTGCTTCTTCGCGCGCAAAACCAATTCCTCCTAGATACATGTCGCCGATAACCCCGCTGGGTTGTACTCGGGTAACAAAGTTAAAGTTGTCGAACTTTTGCATATCTTGATACATGGTGGGGGCGAAAATGCCCGCAAGCTGGGTAGGGAAGGCCATGGTGCCTTTAAAGCCGTCATTAACATCTTTGGCGCCAAACAGGGTGAACTGGAGGAAGTTGGTGCCATCGTTGATCGCATCGATATTAAAGCCACCAAGGTGAGTATCCTTGGTGACAATATCACCAAACATCTCGCCATTTCCCCATTGTGATTCAAAGCCTTGGCCGTAACAGAAACGGACGACTTGGCCCTCGATACCTGTGATTTCGCCTAGGTTGTAGCCTAAGGTGGCGCCATCGAAGTTGAAGTTGACTAAATGTCCTGAAGGTGTGCCGCCACGCATTTCATTCTCGCGGTAGTGACTGGGTGGACCATAGGTGGAAGGGCGACGACCTATGGAGAGATAAAACTCTGATCCATTAATGTTTTTCCAATCGAAATAGGCGCGTTCGACCCGCAGCCAGTCACCACTGGTATTGCCGCTACTGGTACCATCCATAGTGAAAGAACGCCAAGAATCAAATACTTGAACTCCGGTAGAGTCACCCCAGTTTTTATACATACTGAGGCGGCCAGCAAAACTGACGTTATCCCATACCTTAGCTTTCAGATTTAACCGCAGGCGAGTGGTGTAAAAAATATCGTTATCTATGTCCTGTACACTTTTGGGCGCGAGCACATAGGGCATAACACCTTGTAACATGCCATTTTGGAAGGCTGCAGCAAGGTCTGGATTAGCTTGCATCATTTTCCCTAGTGGGGAGTTGAGATCGTTGGGCATACCGAAAGCGCCGGACATGGCTTTGGCACCAAAGTCGTTGAAATTGACTTTGATGGCCGGATTCCAGACAACATCGCGGTAATGTAGTGAATGAGCTTTAGTGCGGAAATCACCTGTAATTTCAAGGCGGTCTAACGATGTGTGCCGCTCGGTTTTGTCGACGCGATTATTGAGATCATCCAATTGCTCGGTAATATCGGCAAGCTTCTGTTTTAACTCGGTAATTTTTTGATTTTCCTGTTGCACATCATTAGGTGTAGCAAAAGATTGGCCTGACATAAACAAGGCATTGGCAACGAGGATTGAGATAAGAGTACGCATAAGGTTTCTCCCAGAGTTGTTCTGTTGGCATGATTGCGCTAAGTGCATTTCGCCAAATTTACCCAATAGGAGTCCCTGAGGTGTGTTCCCCATTTTTCTCGAATTGGTTTTTTAATTTTTAATTCAATGTGTTAGTGAGCAGTTGCAGGGGAGCTCTCTACCATTGTCTTAGGCCATAACGTTGGCAGAGATCAACCGCAGGTTTGGGGTTGGTCCGAGTCGGCGGCGTGGTCATACAAAAATTGCTGTATATCCTTGAGGTCTTGCTCCGAGAGGCCATTGAATACCTCTGGTTTGAATTTGTGCTTATCTTTATCAAAGAAGCGATCCCACTGGCTCATCGTTTTGGCCATTGGCGTGAGTTCACCACCTTCACCGCCTTGGCTATGGCAGGCTTTGCATTCTTTTTTGTACAAATGTTTACCTTTCTTTGGATTACCTCCCTCTGCGGCATACGCATTAATACTCAAGCTGCCGATCACTGCCATGGCAATTGCTATCTTAGTTGACGTTTTCATCATCTCATTCCTTACTTTTTGTGATTATTTACATTTATTTGTTGGTTAAGTGTTTTTATTGATTCCACTTTGTAAATTAATTTATCAAATCCTACGGTGTGTAAATTTGAGGTATATCACTTTCATTAAAAAAATCTAATTGATAAAAAGTTCATTGATAAAAATCTAATTGATGATGTTATAGAGCGGTATGATTATTTTTTTCTGATTTAAAAACAATGAACTAGTCTACGTGCTAAATTAGCTCTGATAACTTTGAGTTTCGAGTTTTGCGCCTAAAGCACAAAAAATGGACTGTGATTAAGCTAACACTTTGTAAAATATGCACTCACTAAAGTAGTGATGTTGAAACTTAGCAGCTGTTTGGCAGGCTTTATTGGGAAGTAAATAATGCCAGAGTTGATTCTGGCATTATTGATTTTGGGGATAGGTTTGGTTGTCTTTCGAAGCAAGATAACTTAGATAAAAGTAGACTCAGAACGGATTAAGGTTGCTGGCGCGTTGGTGCTAGAACGATTTCGCGTACGCACACATTTTGCGGTTGTTGCCATGCAAACAGCGCAGCAGCGGCGACGTTTTCAGGGGAGATAACGCCGCCCATTTCTTCTTTCCAGTCATGGTAACCCGCTTTAATGTCATCGCTGGTGGTATGGCTCAACAACTCGGTTTCTACTGCGCCTGGGGCGATAGTGATAAGGCGTACGTCATCCATGGCGACTTCTTCACGAATGTTTTCTGTTAAGGCGTGCACGGCAAATTTAGTGGCGCAGTAAGCGGCGTGGTTTGGAAAAGTTTTACGCCCTGCCACTGAGCTGACATTAATGATAGTGCCAGTTTTGCGAGCTTTCATGTCGGCTAATACCGCATGAATACCATTAAGCACGCCCATCACATTGATATTGAGCATGCGGCTCCATTCCTTGGGATCTTGCACATCGATTTGGCCTAGTAGCATGATTCCCGCGTTATTGATAAGACAGCCGACCGGGCCAAATTGTGCTTCTGCTTGGGTTATGGCTGTTTTAATAGCTGCGCCGTCGGTGACATCGACGCTGATAGAAAGGCTGTTTGGTAATTCAAGCGCTTGCATTGCTTCAACTCGGCGTGCCAGTAATAGCAGCGGGTGGCCTGCAGCGCTAAAGCTTTTGGCCATAGCGGCGCCAATACCCGATGAAGCGCCCGTGATGACAACCAGTGATTTAGTAACTTGATTCATTAGTATTTCCTATTAATTGGAGCCAATGTAAGCCGTAAACAAACTGTTGTTCGGCGTCTTGAACTTGTTAACCAGTATAGACTGGGGATTTTCAGTCGAAAAATACTTATTCCAGCTGGATATGATAGGCTCAGCCTATGGCACTATTGTTGAAATTTGTGCTGAACTCGTCGGTTGTCGGAGAAGATTAAATGGTCGATTTGCGTTTGCTGCGTTTCTTTATCGCAATTTTTGAAGAGAACAATATTACCTCGGCGGCTAACCGTTGCTTTGTGAGCCAGCCTTCACTGTCTGCTGGGTTAAAGCAACTCGAAGAAGAGCTTGGTGGTCAGTTATTTGAGCGCAGCAAAAAAGGCGTTAAACCTTTGGACAGCGCGCACTATCTATACCCTTTGGCGGTTAAATTAGTCGAGGAGGCGAGTAAGTTACCAGGCTTGTTTATGGCGAAGGCAAGCCGGCAAAAGCTACGTTTGGCTGTGATGCCAGACTTAAGCCAGCGGCGTTTGGCAGGATTTTTACAACAGGTGAATCAAGCCATTGATAAGTTAGATCTTGAACTGGTGGACTATCAAAGCCCTGCAGATTGCCGTTTAAGCATCGACAGCTTGCGCCATGAAGATGAAGTATTTTTTCCGCTGTGGGAGGAGGATTATGTGCTCTGCGTCCCCAAGGATCATACCCTCGCCCAAGTAGATAGCCTACGTCCCGAGCAGCTCAATGGCTTTGACTTTATTGAGTGCCCACCCTGTGAAGCCCATCAGCAAACAATAGGTTTATTGGCGTGCAGCAATATGTCGCTTAATTTGGTCGCTAAGGCTGAGTCAAAATCTCTAGTGATGTCGCTAGTGTTAGCCGGATTTGGCGTGAGTTTTTTACCCGATGGTTTGATTGAAGATGAGCCTAGGCTCAAGCAAGTGAAATTTGATGGTCCGAGAATGTTCCGTCGTATTGGTTTGTGTTATCCCTCCCATCAGGCAGTTGCGCCAACATTGGCGACCTTGTTACGGCATTTAGCCGCTCGACCGAATTAATTCCAAGTTAGTTTTGGGTTATCAGCATTCAGATTAGTGAGTCGCTAAGGGCGATTCAGTGAGATTAAGTGGAGGCTCGACGCCGTAGGATTTAAATAGTTGAGTAATTTCACCAGAGGTGCGCATGTCGTCGACTATCTGGTGAACTTGCTTGGCATATTGATGCTGCGGCGACATGAGCGGAATACTGAAATAGCGGCCATTTTTGCTGATATCTACGTACGCCATCTGTTTGAGTTGGGGATCTTTGGCAAAAAATTGCATCTCATGCTGTTCGGAGGTGATGGCTAAATCGATACGCTCAGCCTTCAACATATTGATTAACTGACCATTATCATTAACAAAAGACACTTTTAGTTGGTTTTGATTGTCATTAAACTGCGGACAGTAAAAAGCGCCTCTAAGTGCGCCAATGATATGAGGTTTTAGTTCATCGAAATGTTTGACTTCAAGTTGTCTATTCGCAAGGGCAAAGTAATAGACGTAGCGCTTGTCGTATCCCAGTAGCATAGGGTCTAGAAAATCGTTGCGCTCTGGCGTCATCGAATGGACAGGAATTAGGTCGACTTGTCCCATTTCTGCCACTTTAATTGTGCGTGCCCAAGGCACATTACTCCAATTTATCTTGTGACCTAGGCGGGCGATGACTTCATTGATGACTGCGGCACCTGGGCCTTTGCACTCACCATTTTCGACATAAATAACAGGATGCCTATCGCGGCAGTGTGCTTGCCAGACAACGGCAGAGGTTTCTGCCCTTGCTTGGGGCAGAAATAAGCATGAAATGACAATGATCAGTATCAGCCTCATACATCTTGCCTATTAAAATGCTCAGTTTTAATTATCGGGCTGGACAGTTAATTCGACTAGGTTTTATTTTTGAGTCGTTTAGCTGCGCAGGTTTGGTCAATAATTGATTGTAGTGCTTATACATCCACTGTGCTTTTTAAGTAATTATAAATTCACTCTATTTTGTAACCAAACGGTTTGGCCTGTTAAATCTGACCAAACCTTTTCTGGGGCTCATTCGCTGCTAGGAAACTTACCTATCCGACTCAAGATAGGGCGTTAATTGGGTTTCAATAGCCTCAATTTGAGTTTCGGCGTAGGCAAGTTCGGATTCGGTTAAACATGATTTTGCGGTGTTTTGATGGAGTCGTTGAGCGCTATTCATCCCGTATTTACCAAAATGACGTAGCAATAAACTAGACCAAATAAACATTTGTATAGGTTTATTTAATTGTTCTGCGCCGTAAATATTGACCAGCTCCCGCATAGCAATTTCATGACCTAGCTCTGCCGATTTGACGTACCAAGCTTCTGCCGCTTGTAGAGCCTCTTGAGTGGTTTTTTCACCACTTAAAAATGATTCAGCCTTATAGAAATAAAAATATTGTTGTTGCTCAGCGGGGATTGGATGCTGATGCAAGAAACTGTCACGTAGACGCTCAGCCTCTCTTATCTCTAAGGTACCTAGTTGCTGACTGAATCTGGCTAATTCTTTTAGGTGATCTGCTCTATTGCTCATGGCCGCGAGCTGGTAATACATTAACGCTTTAATTGGTTGGCGACTCACGCCTAAACCTTGCTCATAAATCTTGCCTAAGCCTAGCAGTGCGTCTTCATTCCACTTAAGTGCGAATTCTTCAAAGTCAATTTTAGCCTGTTGGTAATCACTTTCATTTTGTGGCGCTTTCAGTAAAAGATGAGCAAATTCAATCTTAGCGAAGTCATTACCTCTAGCGACAGATTGGCTTAACCAATGGCGCGCCTTGTCATAGTCGACAGCAAAATCTTCACCGTAGAGGAAACGTTTACCAAGATAATACTGGCGGAAATCATCGTCTGCGGCGCGCTCGCTAAGTAATGCCTCTGCACGCGCTAAATCTTTAGGTCCACCTTGGCCTGCAGCAAGCATATGCCCTAGATCATCTTTTGCTAATTCATAATCAGCGGCTGCGGATTTCTCAAAGTATTCACGTGCTTTGATATAGTCCGAAGTGACGCGCTCATCATGCCAGTAGAGTGTGGCTAAATGGTAATAGGCTCTTTGGTTTTCTTGTGCGGCGGCTTTTTCGAACCAGTAAATTGCTTGGCTAGCATCGGGATCGAGAAAGGGCTGGCTTAGATACAAGTAAGCAAGCTCATATTGAAACTCGGCTTGCCCCGCTTCGGCATTAGGTTTGAGCTGTTCTGCCTGTGCGATTAACTCATCGAGTGTTTGCGACTCAGAAGAGAGCAAATTAGGTAGTGTGAGCATGGGTAAATATTGAGGCTCTATTTCGGCGGCTTTTTTATACCAATCGTTAGATGCCTTGGGATCGGCGGGAACTTGTGGGAATCGACCGGAATAAAGTTCGGCCATAGCAATGGCGGCAACGGCTAAGCCTTTATCGACTGCCTGCTGAATATAATCTAGGCCAGAGTTGACTTCGCCTTGGTTAATCAGTGTTAAGCCATGATTGAGTAGCGCAGTAGGATCACCTGCGGCAAGTGCTTTAGCTTGCACTTGTTTTTTTTGATATTTAGCGAAAAAAATAAACAGTACAATAAAAGCAATAATTATGAGTATCAACAACATAGTAGTCCATCACTATCGATATTTGGGAGTATAGTAAACGTAAATTTTTACAAGAATGCAAGTTTACAATTTGGGCTAGGCTGATCGACTAAGCCGACCAATCCCATGGGCATTAGCGTTATTTATCTTGTAGATGGATCTCTCTAATGGGGCAGGCAATCTCGATTCCTGCCTGCTTAAGGGCGTTATAAAGAGCGAGGTTCACCTTATATTTATGCTGAAAATAGCTTTGTGTGGGCACCCAGTAACGAACCCCCATTTCAATTCCATTAGCATTAAAACCATTGATGCCAATATTAGGTGTGGTCTCTTGATAAACATAGGGATTATTGCTTAATAACTCAGTAATCACACTAATGGCTCGTTCGGGATCTGTGTTGTAACTGAGATTGAACTGGGTTTCGACTAGCTTATTGCTGAAGGAGTTGTGCAGGATTTCGCCGACGATATGCTTATTAGGAATGCTGATTTGCTCACCTTCCTCATTGGTCAGTATGGTCATGCCTAAGTGGATACGTTTAACAACGCCGCTTTCCCCTTTAATTTCGATAGTATTGCCTACCACAAAAGGGCGGGTGACGATAATAGTCACGCCTGCGGCATAGTTCGCTAGCATGCCTTGTAAGGCTAAACCTGCACCGAGGGAGGCGGCACCAATTGCCGCAACCATAGGGGTAATACTGATGCCGATCTTGCCGAGGGCGATAATCCCGACCATGACTATGATCAAAATGCGGATAAGATTGCTGACAAAATTGCTTAGGGTGATATCGATATTGTGTTTGTCGAATTGCTTAGCGATTAATCGTGATACTTTACTGGCTACCCATAAACCTAACAAAAAGATCAGCAAAGCACCTACGAGTTGAAAGCTATAGGTGACTAAAAACTCGGTGATGAGTTGATAAACGCCTTGTAGTTGCTGCAATTCTTGATCGAGTCCAGGTGTTATCATTATGATATCCTTGTAATAAAATTAACTGTGCGATTATAGCGTAGAAATTCCACCAAATACTTTTCGCCCTTCATGTGTGAAGCGTATCATGTAATCGTGGTTGGTTTAATGAGTCGATAGGGGGAGTCAGGTATGCTGTTCGCCTATCCAATAATGGAGTCGAGTGTTTATGAAAACGCTGTTGTTATGTTTGTCTTGTCTGTTAACCCCAATCTGGGCGTATGCTGCGAGTTATGTTGCCGGAGATGCGATTAATCCCATTTCACTTCTCGACCAAAATGATAAAACCATTAATGTGACTGATGAGACTCAAGTGCTGCTCTTTAGTCGCAGCATGAAAGGCGGTGATGTGATTAAGGATGCACTTACGCCCTTGAGCGCGACTCAAATGCCAACGGGTTTAGTTTATGTTGCCGATATCAGTGGTATGCCTTCTTTGATCGCTAAATTTGTGGCTGTGCCACAGATGCAAGATTTACCTTTTGCGATTGGGTTAGATAGGGATGGTGAGATCAGTCGTTTATTACCTGATAACAAAGATATGGCCACTATGATATTACTCAAGCAGCGTAACATTCTGGACATTGCCTATTTTGATTCCAGTGAAGCCTTGAACCAAGCCCTCGCAAAACTCAATCAGCCGCAGTAACAACTCGATTTAACGGACGTATTTTAAGGCATCCATTCGTCTTCTTTTCGCTGTGTGATTGTTACTTCAAGATAACTGTTTTTAGATGGATATTTTGGCTCCAGCCAGTCTATCCATCTCCCTTCCGATAACGTCGTAAAAAATTCACTTTTTATTCTGATAATGAACACAAATTTACCTTAGGGTTTGTGTGCATAATTATTTGTTTTATAGCGCCTTTTTTTGATGGTTCAGCTCCTTAAAGAGTTGGGGCATAAAAAGTTATTAATTCAGCATAAAAATTCGTTGCGTAAAGCGAAAAAATATCGTTTACTGCGCACGTTTTTACTACATCACACTTACTGTTATCTATCTGACCCAAAGGAGACTCTGGCCCAATGAGCCAATTTCAATCTATTGATGTTGCTGACTATTATGATATGGACACATTCAAGCGTATTGAAGCGTTTGCCAAAGACAAAGCAACCCCGTTCGTAGTGATCGATACAAGTATCATAGCGAAACAATACGATGACATGGTTAATAGTTTTCCTTACGCCAACGTTTATTATGCAGTTAAGGCAAACCCCGCGGCCGAGATCTTATCTTTACTAAAAGATAAAGGGTCAAACTTTGATATTGCCTCGATTTATGAGCTAGATATGGTCATGAATGTCGGTGTGACAACCGATCGAGTCAGCTATGGTAATACAATTAAAAAGCGTCAAGATGTGCGTGCATTTTATGAGCGTGGCGTGCGTATGTATGCATCTGACTCAGAAGCTGATTTGCGAATGATCGCTGAAGAAGCACCGGGTTCACGTATTTATGTGCGCATTCTGACCGAAGGTACAGATACCGCTGATTGGCCGTTATCCCGTAAATTCGGCTGCCAAAACGAAATGGCCTATGAGCTATTAGTATTGGCACAGGAATTAGGCTTAGAGCCTTTTGGTATTTCTTTCCATGTGGGTTCTCAGCAACGTGACATAGGTGCTTGGGATTCCGCTATTGGTAAAGTGAAAAGCATTTTTGACCGTCTGCGTGATGAGCACAATATCACCCTGAAGATGATCAACATGGGTGGCGGTTTCCCTGCTAACTATATTGATAAAACCAATCAATTGGGTGTGTATGCCGAGCAAATCACTCACTTCCTGAAGGAAGATTTTGGTGATGATTTACCACAAATTATTTTGGAACCAGGTCGTTCGTTGATCTCTAACGCGGGGATTTTAGTGTCTGAAGTGGTACTGATCAGCAAAAAATCTTACACAGCGTTAGAGCGTTGGGTGTTTACCGATGTGGGTAAATTCTCTGGCTTGATTGAAACGATGGACGAGGCGATTAAGTTCCCGATTTATACTGAGCGTCAAGGCGAGCTGGATAAATGCGTGATTGCCGGCCCAACCTGTGACAGTGCAGATATCATGTATGAGCACTATAGCTATGGCTTACCAAATGACTTAGCCATTGGCGACCGTATGTATTGGTTAACCGCAGGGGCTTATACGACGACGTATTCAGCAGTATGCTTTAACGGTTTCCCACCGCTGAAGGATTACTATCTGTAAGCGATTGTGGTGACATTAATAAGGGCGCTTAGGCGCCCTTATTTGTCTTTAGAGTAATAGCGGGATTACTCGTGGGATTTGAGGATCTGATAAATTTCCTCTTTTAAGTGTAACTTTCTGCTTTTGAGTTCTTTCACAGTGGGGTTGAAATCACTGGCGACACGTTTTTCCAGTTGTTTGATTTCCTCGTCTAACTGATTATGCTCATTAAACTTACGTTGAAAATGAGCATCTTGGGTTTTCAGGGTGGAAATTAATTCTCTGTACTCTGGAAACATCGGCATTCTCCTTGTCGTCATTTACTACACTTCAGGTTACGCCTTAACCCTAACCTTATACTAAGTCGTTAAACGTGACTTAGATCACTTTTAGCGGTCACTTAGATTAATACTAATGGATGATTTATTTTAATCTATTTTAAATCAGTATCTTAGGCGTTTGTTGCCACAACCTCTGGCATGAGTTCAGGATCTGGTTCACACTTTGTTTGGTATAAATCAGACTGACATTCGAAATATGGGCAAATTTGCTATCTTGTGAGCAGATGCTGGTGTAGTTGGTAATTTCATTACGACTAAACAATTACTTCTTGCCGATAATTCTGTGATCAAGTTAACCTTCACCGCTTCGATACTAGGTTAAAGTCGATTTTATAAGAATTTAATTATCAAAAATGAAAGGGGTTTTCACAATGGCTGATGTATTTCATTTAGGTTTGACCAAAGCGATGCTCGATGGTGCAACCTTAGCAATCGTTCCTGGTGATCCAGAGCGTGTAAAACGTATTGCCGAACTAATGGACAATGCGACGTTTCTTGCTAGCCACCGCGAGTATACAAGCTATTTAGCGTATGCCGATGGCAAGCCAGTAGTCGTGTGTTCAACCGGTATTGGTGGTCCATCTACTTCTATCGCAGTAGAAGAACTTGCACAATTAGGTGTGAATACCTTCCTGCGTGTAGGGACTACAGGCGCAATCCAACCTCATGTTAATGTGGGTGATGTGATTGTTACTCAAGCTTCAGTACGTTTAGATGGCGCGAGCTTACATTTTGCACCTATGGAATATCCAGCGGTTGCAAACTTTGAATGTACCACAGCTATGGTTGCAGCGTGTCGCGATGCTGGCGTTGAGCCACACATTGGCGTAACAGCTTCTTCTGATACTTTCTACCCAGGCCAAGAGCGTTATGACACTGTCACAGGCCGTGTAACGCGTCGTTTCGCGGGTTCAATGAAAGAATGGCAAGATATGGGCGTACTGAACTATGAGATGGAGTCTTCCACTTTGTTCACTATGTGTGCCACTCAAGGTTGGCGTGCAGCCTGCGTTGCTGGTGTGATTGTAAACCGCACCCAACAAGAAATTCCTAATGAAGCCACAATGAAGAAAACTGAAGTGAGTGCGGTTTCTATCGTGGTTGCAGCAGCGAAAAAATTGTTAGCTTAATTTTTAGTAAGCTAAGCAACACTCCCTTGCAAAGTGAGTGCTCAGAATAAAAAAGGTGCCAATGGCACCTTTTTTGTTGCTTTAAAACTATGCCGATACCGATTAGAAATGGTATTGAGCAATCACAGAGTAAGTGTCTTGATCGACGCCTTTCACACCGTATTTATTGGTCCACAGATCGTATTCGATACCCACCAATAATTTATTGGCTTGATGATCACCGAACAGGCTCTTACCGAGATCGTATTTTAGCTGTGGGTTGAAATGGAAGTTTTCCTCGTAGCCGTTATCGTCGGTGGCAAATACCCAGTCGATAAAGCCATCGAGTACTATGTTGGCAGATCCAACAGGGATATCGATACGAAATACAGGAGTGAACTGCCAGCCGTCACTATTGTTACCAGTGCTCATACCATCGCGGCGATAGGTATTAAAGTTAAGATAAGTGAAGTATGGTACTGCTACGTCAACCCCTAAACCGTAAAGTAAGCTGTGGACTGGGCCTTCACCTTCTTCATAGGTTAACGCTAGAGACAAGTCTGTTATTGGGCCAAAGGCGATTTTATCGCCAAGAATTTTACTGGCACTAAAACGTGGCGAAATTTCACCATAGGTAGTGCTTTCCATGCCTGTATCGTTACCTTTGAAATAGATAAAATCTTGGAAGGCAAACCAATCACCGTATTTCCAGCCGCCAGCCGTTTCTAGGGTGATAGTGGCTTGTTTATCTGATGGCGCTAAATCGTAGTCTTCGCCATAGAGGGCTGTTGCACTGAAATCCCACCACTGTACTAAGTCACCCGCAAATGCTTGAGGAGAAAGCATTAGTGCTAGGCATAGGCATGTTTTTTTCATTGTTATTTCCTGTTGTATAGGTCGAAGTTAATTCGTGTCTTACTCAATCCGCTCTCTGACCTATGGCATGGTTTGATGGGTAAGTTCAAACCTAGCGCGAGTGTACGTCAAAGGACTTGCTCAAAAGTGGGGGCAATATATGCAAAAATTTACATTTATTCAAAGTTTTTATCGAATGTTGTTGTCAAAATCACATAATCATTAGTGAAGGATTTTATTTTTAGATAATTGATTTTTAATGTTTTTTATTGTTATTGCGCCGCTTGTGGATTGGGAGCTTGCTATCTTTTTGAATTGATTGTGCTTAATTTTAAAACAACCTAACGGCTTTCGTGGGCGGATATGGGAGAATGAGGATTAAGTCATAGGTGGTTGAGTGTGCGTTTTGATAGGGTAAATTTTGACATATTATGTCGATTATCCGAAACTCTGCTGTTATAGTGCAGTAAAGGACACTCTCATTTCAGGGGGAAATATGGAGTTTTCAAATCCGATTTTAGTGTGGGCAGTGATTGGTTTAGTGTTAATGCTCGCCGAAATAGTGGTTCCAGGTGGCATAATAGTGTTGCTGGGTGCGGCTTGTTTAGTTGTGGCAGGTGCGTTAGGCATAGGACTGGTCGAAGGTGTCGTGCAGAGCATGACCCTGTGGTTTATCTCTGCCATTGTGTTGTTATTGGCTTTCAGACAAGTCACTCAGAAGCTCGTTGGTGGTGATTCCCATGTGGATAACACGGATGAAGCAATCGAACTATACAATCAAATTGTTCGCGTAAAGCAGACCATAGGTCCTGGGCAAACACCTGGGCGGGTGGAGTTTCAAGGTAGTGAATGGCCAGCGCTTGGCGATGGCAGCATTATTGAGGCGGGTACCGAAGTCAGAATTATTTGTCGTGAAAATATCGCTCTAGTCGTTGAGCCTATTTCAATAGAAGCTTCCAAAAACTAAAGGATGGAATCTATGTTTGTATTTACCTTAGTCATTTTATTTATCTTTTTTATTCTTTATAAGTTGATGTTAATTGTGCCGATGCGTGAAGTGCATGTCATTGAGCGTCTTGGCAAATTCCGCGCAGTATTAAGCCCTGGATTTCATTTTTTGATCCCTTTTTTCGATCGCGTCTCCTACCGTCACGATACCCGTGAGCAAGTATTAGATGTGCCGCCACAGAGTTGTATCTCCAAAGATAACACTCAACTTGAAGTGGACGGCTTGGTCTACCTAAAAGTGATGGATGGCAAATTGGCGAGTTATGGTATTGAAAACTACCGTAAAGCAGCGGTGAATTTAGCTCAGACCACTATGCGATCTGAAATCGGTAAGCTGAGTTTGAGTGAGACTTTCTCAGAACGTGATAGCTTAAATGAATCAATCGTGCGGGAAATAGATAAGGCTTCCGAGCCATGGGGAATCAAGGTATTGCGCTATGAAATTCGTAATATCACGCCTTCACGCCATGTGATCCACACTCTTGAGAAGCAGATGGAAGCTGAGCGTCGTAAACGTGCCGAAATTACCTTAGCGAATGCCGAAAAAGCCGCGATGATCAATATGTCTGAAGGTGAGCGCCAAGAGGCCATAAACCTGTCAGAAGGTCAAAAACAGAAACGGATTAATGAAGCTAAAGGTACAGGTCAGGAGATCGCTATCATAGCCAAAGCAAAATCCGAAGGTATGGCAATGATCTCGCAAGCATTAGCCGTCAATGGCGGTACAGATGCGATGAATATGCTATTAAAAGAACAGTTTATTGCTCAAGTTGGTAAGATCCTCAATGATGCACAAGTCTCTGTTGTTCCCGCTGAAATGGCAAAACTTGAAGGTTTCTTCGAAGGTATGGAGCAAGTCACTCAGACTATGAGTGGCCAGAATAATCTTGGCAAAGGAGCGCGATAATGAATATTCCAGTAGATACAGATTTGATTGTGATGGCGATTTGGGGCCTGATATTTGCCATTTTTGTGATTAAACTATTTCAATCGATCCGCCTAGTACCCACTAAATCGGCTTTTATTGTTGAGCGTTTAGGTAAGTATCACAGTACGTTAGATGCGGGGTTCCATACTTTGATCCCCTTTGTGGATAAAGTGGCTTTTATTCATGATTTGAAAGAAGAAACCATCGACGTACCGCCGCAGGAATGTTTCTCGAGCGACGAAGTAAACGTTGAAGTGGATGGGGTGATTTATATCTCTGTGACTGACCCTGTGAAGGCCAGCTATGGTATTACCGATTATCGTTATGCAGCAATTCAGTTGGCGCAAACGACGACGCGCTCTGTCATAGGGACACTTGATCTTGATCGTACGTTTGAAGAGCGTGATGTGATTTCAGCCAAGGTAGTGCAAGTCTTAGATCAAGCGGGTGCCCTGTGGGGAATACGTGTGCATCGTTATGAAATAAAAAATATCACACCACCTGAAACCGTTAAAAATGCCATGGAAATGCAAGTAAATGCCGAGCGTGAGCGCCGTGCATTATTGGCCAAGAGTGAAGGCGACAAACAGAGTAAAATTAACCGTTCTGAAGGGGTTAAAGCTGAAACGGTAAACCGTTCTGAAGGTGAGATGCAGCGCCGGATTAACGAAGCCGAAGGTAAGGCTGAGGAAATTTTAACCATTTCCCGTGCGACGGCGGAATCGATTGAGCGTTTAGCCTCTGTGATTGCCGCGCCGGGTGGTCACAATGCCCTGCGGATGCAACTCGGTGAGCAATACTTTAAACAGCTCGATGGCTTAAGCCAGAAGAATAGTCGAGTGGTGTTACCGGGTAATATGGTGGATTTCGATTATTGGATGAATAGCATAGGCTTAACGGAAGAAAAACCGAGCTAAGGCTGTGGTTAAAATCTGAAACTAGCTAGATCATTAAGGTCAAATACTCAGGTATTTGGCCTTATTTTTTGGCTCTAATTGGATGATATAACAGTTTGTGTTGCGAATTGCGGGGAGATCATACAGCTTCTGTTGAATGAACCGCCAGAAGCTGCAGTTGGGCATAGATAAATTTTTCATTGAATGGAAGGCTAATAAGCTAGGCGTTCATGAATTTGGGAATGGGCGTGGGTTTCAATGAGCTTGGCAATTTGGTTTTGTTCTAATTGCTGAAGCGCAGAAATTTCGTCATAAATCTTGTCTTGAACATCCAGCGGCATGCGCACATGTTCCATAAACATCCTAATTCCCAGCATGTCGCCACTCTTGAACAATTGGCTGAATTCGGTGGCTTCTATCTCGATTAATGCATTCATAATACTTCACCCTGAGGTTGGATTTGACACAGATACAGCGGTCTTGCTGTTAATTAAGAGATACGCCTAAGTTTGATCTAGGTCAATTAAACTGCATATTAATCTTTCTTAATAAAGGATTTTTTTGTTTACAAATAATGGGTTATAAATTTAGTAGATCAGCAAATTTGAAATGAGTTGTTGTTTAAAACTGAGTTTTTATGGGCAGGCAGAATCAATGAGTGAGTCATGTTATACGGATAAAAAAATAGCGACGAGCGATAAAACGCTGGCCGCTATTTATTCTTAATAGTCTATCAGGAGTAGGCTAAAGCCTTATTTAGGAATCGCCAGAATCTGGCAACCATTAATTCCCGCTTTTTGCAGTGTATGACGTTTACGCTCTGCATCACGTTTACGCTCGAAGGGGCCTAAAGCAACCTTGTACCATACGCCAGTCGTACCTTCGACTTGTCTCACTTGCGCCTCTAAACCTTGGAAAGCGATGACGGCTTTCATCTCGTTCGCCTGTGATTCTTGGCGGAAAGAAGCACACTGCAACTGATATTGCATCGGTGTTCTGCTCGCAACAATATCGGGAATATCGACCTCAACATGCTTATTTTCAAGCTCGTTGAGATAGGTCCATTCTTCCTTTGGTTGTGGTGGCAGAGCATTAGGATCCTTCTTTGGCGGAACAATAAGCTCAGCAGTTTCAGTTGTCTCTACTGGGATAACGACCGCTTGGCGTTCAGGTTCTTTGACCTTAGGAGTGAGCACTGCTGTCTCTTGAGGCTTAACTTGTACTTCCGTTTTTTTGGTTGGAGCGGGTATCGGCTTCACTTCTTGCTTAGCATTATCTTTAATGCTTGACAGGAAATAGACGAAACAACCCACAGCGAGTATGACAAAGCCTATCAAGGTCAGCGGCAGCTTCTTACGCGGCGCCGATTTAGATTGTGAAGGCTTTGCTCGAGTTGGGCGAGTCGCGCGGATTGGGCGCGGTTTAGCGCCCGACTGCGGCCTTCTATTGGCATAATCGCGATTACTCATAGCTTACATCCGCTCTAAGGTTTCAATACCGAGTAGATTTAGGCCTTTTTGTAACGTACGAGCCGTCAGTTGCGCGAGTAATAAACGGCTGTTCTTTTGCGCGTCATTATTGGCGGCAAGCACTGGACAAGCTTCGTAAAAGCTAGAGAAAGCACCCGCTAATTCATATAAATAAGCACACAGTACGTGCGGCTGACCTTTATCGACAACACGATTGAGGATCTCACCGAACTGCGCCAACTTATTACCGAGATCTTTCTCTTTTTCATGCTCAAGCACGATTTTCGCTTGGCTGAGATCCAGATCGGTTACTCGCTTGAATATGCCCGCAACACGGGTGTAGGCGTACAGCAGGTAAGGTGCGGTATTGCCTTCGAAGCTGAGCATTTGTTCAAAGCTGAAAATGTAATCGCTGGTGCGGTTTTTCGACAAGTCAGCATATTTAACGGCGCTGATCCCAACGACACGGGCAATTTCAGTCAGCGTGGCCTCATCCATATCAGGATTTTTGCTACGAACGAGTTCTAGCGCGCGCACATTGGCTTCTTCTAACAGGTCAACTAACTTAACTACACCGCCGCTACGAGTTTTGAATGGACGGCCATCTTCGCCGTTCATAGTGCCAAAACCTAAGTGTTCTAACGACATATCTTCACGGACAAACTTAGCCAGTTTCGCTAGGCTAAAGACTTGTTGGAAATGCAGTGCTTGACGTAGGTCAACAAAATACAGGACGCGATCGGCCTTTAACACGTTCGAGCGGTAGCGCATTGCCGCAAGATCTGAGGTGGCATACAAATAGCCGCCATCGGCTTTTTGGATGATAACAGGCAGTGGCTCACCTTCTTTGTTGCGGAAGGCTTCTTGGAATACGACTTTAGCGCCGTTACTTTCGGTTAATAAACCTTGGGCATCTAAATCTTTAACCACTTGCTCGAGATCGGCGTTATAAGCACTTTCACCGTGTACATCGGCGCGGGTCAGGCTCACACCTAAACGGGCGTAGACTTCATGGCAGTGGCTTAACGAAATGTCGTTAAATTCGCGCCACAGTTTGTTGCAATACTCGTCGCCAGATTGCAGTTCGACCACTAACTGACGAGCGCGGGTTGCGAATTCTGCTGATTCGTCGAAACGCAGTTTAGCGGCACGATAAAAGTTTTCTAAATCAGACAGTTCAAGTTGAGCTTCTTCACCATTTTTGGCACGCAGCTCTTCCATATAGGCCAGCAACATACCAAATTGTGTGCCCCAGTCGCCCACATGGTTTTGACGGATAACCTTGTGGCCTAGAAACTCCAATGCACGCACAACACTGTCACCAATGATGGTTGAACGCAGATGGCCTACATGCATTTCTTTGGCTAGGTTGGGTGAAGAGTAATCGACAACAACAGTTTGTGGTGTCGGTAACTTAATGCCTAAATGCTCATCGTTGACGGCATTTTGCAGTTGGTCCGCTAAGGCGCTGTCGTTGATGAAAAAGTTGATAAAGCCTGGTCCTGCAATTTCAACCTTAGCCACAAAAGCCGAAGCCGGTAAGGTATCTATGATCAGTTGGGCTAATTCACGTGGATTCTTGCCCGCGACCTTAGTCAGCATCATGGCTAAGTTGGTTGCCAAGTCGCCATGACTCTTATCCTTGGTTCGATCTACCTGAATGCGCGCTTCAAAGTCAGCAGGCACAATACCTTGTTGTTTAAAGGATTCTAGAGTTTGTTCAAGTAATGATTGGATATGTGATTTCATGGGTTCTAATCGGCACTAACTTTAAGAGTGAATACAGGGAATAACCGCATATTTTAGCCGTTTGTGGTTAACAATTGCTATCTTCCCGATGATTTTTTATCAAATGGCGCTTAAATACTTATCAAATACTCGACTCAGAGGAGATCCTGCGGATCTCTGTCTAAGCTCCATCGGCAGCGTTTAGCTTCGATAAGTTGTTCTACAAGCGGATGAATACGTTCAAACTCTTGCTGCAGACGGTTGCGGTTTTTCGCTTGGAATAGCAGTTGGCGGCGGAACTTGCCAGCTTTTTTATCTAAAGGTGCAGGCATAGGGCCAATCACCTCAAATTCTTTATCTTGGGGCAAGAGCGCGGCGAAGGCGTTGAGAAAATTATCGGCATCACTGGCTAAATGCGCTTCGGCGCGCACCAACACCATGTGCCATGCTGGCGGCAGCAGTGCCTGTTGACGCTCTTTGAGCTGGCTGCGAGCAAACTCGCCATAACCGCGGTGCAGTAAATCCCGCAAAATGGGATTGTCGCTCTGGTGAGTTTGCAATAATACTGTGCCGGGTTTACTGGCGCGCCCTGCACGACCTGCAACTTGGGTATAGAGTTGCCCAAAACGCTCAGGTGCGCGGAAGTCGGCACTAAATAAGGCGCCATCGACATCGAGTAACCCAACAAGCGTCACATCAGGGAAGTGGTGGCCTTTAGCCAGCATTTGCGTGCCGACGAGGATTTTATATTCCCCCTTATGAATCGCATTTAAGTGGGTTTCTAATGAACCTTTAAGGCGGGTCGTATCACGGTCGATGCGCACTACTGGATGTTTAGGAAACTCCTGTTGCAGCGCTTCGGCGAGCTGTTCTGTGCCTATGCCTTGGCCCATCAACATAGTGCTGCCACATTTGTGACACTGCTTGGGGATAGCGTATTGATTGCCACAATGGTGACAGCAAATTTCGCCAAGGGATTGATGTACTGTGAAAAACGCGTCGCAGCGGTCGCATTCGTGTAAGTGCCCACACTCGTGGCAAAGCAGGGCTGGTGCGAAGCCGCGGCGATTGAGAAACAACAAGACTTGGTTGCCTGCGTCTAAATGCAGGCGGATTTCGTTCAGTAACGGCACTGACATACCGGCTTTCAGCGGCATATTTTTAATATCGATAATGCCTTGGCGCACTTTTTTAGCCGCACCTGCGCGTTCACCCAGTTGTAAATGATGGTAACGGCCGCTTAAGGCATTTTGTAGACTTTCGAGTGAGGGTGTCGCTGTGCCCAAAATCACCGGAATCGCTTCTAAATGGCCGCGCATGACTGCCAAGTCGCGGGCATGATAACCAACGCCTTCCTGTTGTTTGAAGCTACTGTCGTGTTCTTCATCGAGTATGATGATGCCGGGATACGCCATAGGTGTGAACAAGGCTGAACGCGTGCCGATAATGATTGCAGCCTGACCACAGCGGGCTTGGCGCCATGCTTCGAGTCTCTGATTGTCGGTTAACCCTGAATGCAAAATGGCAACATTGACTTTGAAACGGCGCTTAAAGCGATTGATTGTCTGGGGTGTTAAGCCGATTTCAGGCACTAAAATTAACGCTTGTTTGCCTTGCTTGAGGATTTCTTCGAGTACAGCAAGATAGACTTCCGTTTTACCCGAACCGGTAATGCCTTCTAATAAAGTACAGTGATATCCTTGTTGCAGATTTAAAGTGGCAACGGCGACGGCTTGTTCTTTATTGAGTTTATGTGGCGTTTCGTCCATTTCGAGTGTGGTGCGCCAGTCGAGGTTAAGCTCGGCAATTTTTTCATGGCGTGCCACCCAGCCTTTATCTTCTAGGGCTTTAAGCGCCGCTTTACTGATGTCTAAGCTGATAACCTCTTCTTGGGTTAAGCTGGCGGTTTTGAGTAACTCGAGTAGTTTTTTCTGTGCGGGTGCGCGTTTAACCGCTTCGGGCGCAATATTTTGGCCTATTTCAGTTAATTGCCAGAATTGGATTTTTTGTGGCGCGGCATCGAGCCCTTTACGCAGGGCCACAGGTAAGGCTTGGGTTAGCATCTGCCCTTGGCTGCAAAAATAGTATCTCGCAGCCCAAAGAGTTAATTTATAAAGTGATTCAGGCAGTAAAGGTTTATCGTCGATAAACTCGAGCACAGACTTAATTTGCTTTGGGGCTAAGCTGCAAGACTCAGTGATACCTGTGACTAACCCGATCAATTGTTGACGACCGAAGGGAACTTTAACGCGCACACCTATTTGCGGTGTACTAGGATAGGATTCGGGTACGCGGTAGCTAAAGGTTTGCCGCATAGGCACAGGTAACGCAACTTCGACAAACAATGACATATGCAGGCAAGTCTTAGACAAGAATGTGGTTTAGTGTACTCAGCGCGGCTGGCTAGGGCTAGCCCTAATGATGGTTTACCAAGGATAGTTGAGAGTAAATAAATGGCTAATATAGTGAAATCATTAGGTCTACTTGCTTTGGTGTGCAGTGCACCTAGCATGGCACAAGTCTCCCATGTGAGTATTAATAGCCGGATGTTTGAATTAGGCGCTTACCCTAAACTCAGGGTGAATGTGATCGCAGACAATCAAGATATGTCGCGCTTAGAGTTTGTCGTGCAGCAAGCTAGCGGCGAAGAAAGGTTAATGGTTGAGGAGATTAATCGCTTTTTAGTTTTACTCACTGGCGTTGAAGATGTGAAGGATAGCAGCGCTAAACTCTTAGTGAGAGAGTATCGCCTTGACCGATGGTATGACGTCAAAAGTATCAATTTATTCGGCGCGGCTAAACCTGCTTCTGCCGCGTTAACGACAAAAGCGGTTTCGGATTCGAAAAATACCACCACAGCAGGCGCCCCCCAAAGTGCGGATAAAGTGGGCATTAAGCCTGTAACAGTGGTGACAGAATCAAAGCCACTTGAAGAGGTAACGCCCGCAGCGACTGTTGCTACTGCTGCAAATACCCAATCCAAAGTACCAACGGTAGAAGTGGTGACTGGCTTTAAATTTCCTGAAGCCGCGAATAAACAAAATACGTCTGCTACTGAGATAAACGCCTTCGCTAAAACCTCTGAGACGATTGCTGTTGAAAAAGGGGCTGTTGAAAACGCTGCAACTGAAACTGTGGTTCCAGAAATAGTGAAAACGGCAAATAATGAGCAAAAACAGAATATTGCTGAAACAGCCTCACAGACGCCCGAACATTGCCAGTTAACGTATCTTGCTGGCGAGACGTTGTGGCGTATCGCCAATCGATATGCCAAGGATTGGGATGTGAGTGTATATGGCGCTATGTTGGCGATTTACGAGGCAAATCCTGTGGCTTTCTCGAAGAATAGAATCAATGCACTCAAGAGCAATGCGGTGCTATCTTGTCCTTCGAAAATGATTTTGGATCAGCATTCTGATGCTAAAGAGGCGCGGGCGGTATTTGAGGCTAAAGAAGCGGGAAAATAAGCCGCTTAACTAAAGTCAAAGTAGACACAGATTAACCGGCAAACGCTCAGATAATCTACTTGTATCCCTTGTAGGTATGCTGTACCATTCTGCGCCCTAAACATATTGTTATTAACATGCATGTGGTGTCCGACTACGGGTTGGAAGAGCGACATGGCCTTACACTTTTGAGGTAACCCCAATGAAACCAGGTATCCACCCAACATACGCTATCATCACTGCAAACTGTACTTGTGGTAACGTTATCAAAGTAAACTCTACTGCTGGTAAAGATCTGCATTTAGACGTATGTGGTGCTTGTCACCCATTCTACACTGGTACACAAAAGGTTGTTGATACCGGCGGTCGTATCGACAAATTCAACAAGCGCTTCGCAGTGCTTGCAAAGAAATAATTGCGATTGCATTGTTTCTAGAAAAGGCGCCTATGGCGCCTTTTTGCTTTTTGTTATTCGTCGATTTTCTTTATTCCGCTTATTCTACATATCTAGCTGGTACGACTTCACTCAATAAATCGTCAACTTATTCAGTATTGAGAGTTCAAGTGTATAATTCGACTTATTTATAGCAATTAACTATAAGATAAATATGCTAGTCGCCATATATTGTAATTTAACCAACATTTTTGAGATTAAGTCGCTACAACTAGCGCAGTAACTACAAAATATATGTTTGTTTCCTACAAAACATATTAAGAAATGCAGCTTTATTATAGGAGATAAGTTTATAAAACTAAGCTTAGAGGGTCTATTTGTCGGCTAAAGTGAAATTTATGAATCTCTTATTTATAAATTCCCCTTATTGGCGTATCTTACCCCGACCAGCCAGACTATTAACATCACCCTTTGGTGAGACTAGATGTGTGTTGGTAGGTCTTACTCTCATAAATTATAAATGTCGCATTTCAGGATTTTAAAATGTCAGATATTCGTCAACAAGCACTCGATTATCATGAATTTCCCATACCAGGCAAAACCGCAGTTTGCCTTACCAAACCCGCCGAAACGAGTCACGATCTCGCCCTAGCTTATAGTCCTGGTGTGGCTGAGCCAGTACGCGAAATCGCTGCAGATCCTGACAATGCGTATCGTTATACCAATAAAGGTAATACGGTTGCCGTGATTACCAATGGTACGGCTATCTTAGGTTTAGGGAATTTGGGCCCTTTGGCTTCTAAACCTGTAATGGAAGGTAAAGCATTATTGTTCAAGCATTTTGCGAATATCGATTCGACAGATATTGAGATTACGCATAATACGCCTGAGGAATTTATTAATACTGTTGCTGCGATTGCTGACACCTTTGGTGGTATCAATCTTGAAGATATTAAAGCGCCCGAATGCTTTGTTATCGAACGTGAATTGATTGCTCGTTGTAAAGTACCTGTATTCCATGATGATCAACACGGCACCGCAATCGTGACTGCGGCGGGTATGATCAATGCGCTGGAAATTCAAGGTAAGTTGATAAGCGACGCGACTTTTGTGTGTATGGGCGCGGGTGCTGCTGCCATCGCTTGTATGACTATGCTGGTAAAATGCGGTGCGAATCGCGCCAACATTTACATGCTAGATACTAAAGGTGTTATTCATTCTGGCCGTACAGATCTTAATGAATATAAAGCACTCTTTGCGAATGATACCGAAAAACGCACGCTTCTTGATGTTATTAAAGGTGCAGACGTATTTTTAGGTCTATCAGGTCCTGACGTCATTGGTGCAGAAGAAGTCGCGCTGATGGCCGATAAGCCAGTGATTTTTGCGTGTTCTAACCCAGATCCTGAAATCAAACCTGCACTTGCTCATGCAACGCGTAGTGATTTGATCATGGGTACGGGTCGTAGCGACTATCCAAACCAAGTGAATAACGTATTGTGTTTCCCGTTTATTTTCCGTGGTGCATTGGATGTGCGTGCGTCTTGCATTAATGATGAGATGAAAATTGCGGCAGTTCATGCAATTGCATCACTGGCGAAAGAGCCTGTGCCTGCGAGTGTATTGAAGGCTTATCCTAATGTGACGTCGCTGAGTTTTGGCCCTGAATATGTGCTGCCAAAACCTATGGACCCACGTTTATTGCCAAATGTTGCCCGTGCGGTTGCACAAGCGGCTATCGACTCTGGTGTGGCTGCGATCACCACTTTACCTAAATACGCCGACTAGGCTAAAAGTGGTAAAAACATTAAAAAGAGGCTAATTAGCCTCTTTTTTGTTTTTAAGTGGACATTAAAGTCACAGCGTCTTAGTTGCCTTTTAGGTTATGCTACTGAATAATCAACGGACAACTTTGTTGTACTCCTGTTAAAATCGCACAAATAATTATAATAATCCTGCAGGATAGCGGATAGATGAAATTCACCCGAATGTTAACTACAAAATTAACCAGCTTTTGGTTAATGTCATTAGCCGCTATCGCCTTCGTATTTTTGCTGAGCGCTATGATGAGTTTCGTGCAGCTGACCTATAAATTTCAGCAGCAAAAAGTAGCTGAACTCGAAACTATGTTAGTCGATCAGTTCCAACACCAACCTGATTGGGAGCTAGAGGCTTGGCTACCGCCCATGCTGCTTGCTTACAATGCCGTTAATTTTCGGTTGACCTTGAAAGATGAAGTGTTATTTGCCTATGAAGGCAACCTTTCTACGCAAAATGCGATGGTGTATGACCATGTGCTAGAGCCGACATCAGGCTTGCGTATGCAGTTAACCTTGACTCAGCCCTTTGAACATTACACTTTCAGTTGGTATGAAATTCTGATTTTGTTGGTCGGTATCTTAGCCGTGGCTGCCTTAGTGCGTTTTGGTTATTTATGGTTTTCACAGCAGCTCGATGGCATTGAAGAATTAGCCTTACGCAGTCGATTGATTCTGCAAGGTAAGCATGAGCAAGCACTCGCTACCCCTGGAAATGGTAAACCAAGGCTGATTAACCGTGCTTTGACTAAGTTGTTAGAAGAGTTACAGGACGCACAAAAGGAGCGTGGGCGTTTCGACAAGTTCATCCGTTCTAATACCTTTCTTGATGCGGAAACGCGCATTGGTAACCGACTCTTTTTGAATAATCGTCTCGACGCCCTTAGTCATAATCAGGCTATGCTTGCCCATGGGGTAATCTATTTATTAGAAATGGATGATCTGGATTTATTGCAGCAATCCCAAGGTGAAGCAGTGACGAAAGAGCTATTAAACTCGACTGTTAATGCAATAAGTCAATTGCTGCAAACTCAAGCTAATAGTATTTTTGCCCGTCGTTCCCATAATCAATTTGCCATAGTCGTGCCGCAAATCTCCTTAATTGAAGCGGATCAATTTGCCAGCAAATTACTCAAGATATGTCTAAGCCAGCCTTTGCCTGATGTTGAGAATAGCGATAACTTTTTCCACCTCGGATGCGCTTATTTTACCGCAGGCGATAATGCGGCTCAGTTAATTGAAGAAGCCGATATGGCTTTGAGGGCGGCACAATTACAGGGTAATAGTAATTGGTTTATGTACGACAAAGGCGCGATTGATGAAGAATTTGCCAAAGGCTCAGTGCGTTGGCGTAGTTTTTTAGAAAATGCGTTAGTGCAAAGGCGATTCTTCCCCTTTAGCCAGCCGATAATTGATTCAGATGGTAATGAGCACCATAAAGAGATATTTACGCGGGCTCGGGATAATCAGGGGGCGTTAATCCGTGCCACACTGTTTATTCCAATGGCGAATAAATGTGGCTTAATGCCACAGGTTGAACGGCAAATTATTGAGCGGGTATTGTTATTATTGTCGAATGAATTAGCAGACGGCGTATCGAATGCTCAAACAGTTAAGAAATCAGCGCCGCAGATATACAGTATTAATCTGAGTTTGGATTCGCTAATGAGCCGAGCCTTCACTCAATGGCTAAAAACGACGCTATTAGAATATCGCCATCTAACTACGCGACTGATTTTCGAAGTGTCTGAAGATATCGTTATTCAACATCAAGAAAAGTTGCAGCCTAAATTAGATATGATCCGTAAAATGGGCGCGAGATTATGTGTCGATCATGTGGGTCAGCAGGTTGTTGGTACTTATTACATTCGCGAATGCCATTTTGATTTAATTAAGTTACACAGATCCATTGTGCGTCATATTCATTTACGACCAGAAAACCAATTATTTATTCGCAGTTTGATTGGCGGTTTATATCGAACGGAAGTACAAGTCTGCGCCGAAGGGGTAGAAGTCTTTGAAGAGTGGCAGACACTGCAAATCCTCGGTGTTGGCGCAGCGCAGGGAATGTATTTCAGTGAACCCATAGAGGCTAAGTAAGGGAAGTTCAGTGTTTGGGTGATTAATGTCGTCTTAGAGACAAATAGATCCTATTATTCACGTATTTATCTATAAAATACGAGCATTTGCGGCTAAACTAGCCAGTGCCAAAAATATGACGTTTGCGTTTTTTATTCTGTATCGAGCAGGTCATAGGTCAAGGAGCACTGGAGAGTGGAGTGACAGGAAGTTTGTGCAAAAGAGACTACTCAAGCTTTTAAATTCAGTTGGTTATAGGCATCTTTATGGAAAAAAGTCTTATAGGTCGATTAGCCTTTTGGCAGAAGAGAACAGAACCGACTAGCCTTGGTGTCTATGTCTGCGCCGATAAATTATGGGTTTACGCACCTGCCCAAAAAGAAAATGCTGAGCAGTGGTTACCCTTTGAGCTGAAAGATGAGCACTGGTCATTGGCGTTTGCTGCTGTGGCTAAATCCTTTCCCAATGCACAGTTACAGCTGATTTTGGCTTCAGGCCTTTATCAATTACTGCTGACCGATAAACCGAATGTCGATACTGTCGAATTATCCCAAGCCTTGCTATGGTCAATTAAAGACATGGTCACGCTACCTGTACCGCAAATCCATTTGGATTACTTTGAGTCACCCATTCCGAGTAATAAAATCAACGTTGTGGTGGTGGATAAAGCTAAGTTAGTGAGCATGGTGCAGGCCATTCATGAACAAGATTTACAACTTTTCGGTATTAGTATCGAAGAGTTAGCCGTAACTAACCTATTTAATGATGACAACCAAGCGCGTCTGGTGGTGAGCCATAATCCCGGTCAAGAATTGCTACTGACTGTGGTTAAGCAAGGTCAGCTGTATATGCAGCGTCGCGTGCGCGGATTTACTCAATTGGATAAGACTCAAGCGGATGAGTTAAGTTATGGCATGGCAGACAATTTAAGCTTAGAAATTCAGCGTTCTATGGATTATTTTGAAAGTCAATTGAGACAGGCTCCGGTATCTTCTATCGAACTCCTCGCCGATGGTGCCGTGGATACTTTAGCTAAGTTAGTCTCGGCAAACTTCAATCAAGCTGTGAATGTCATTGATAAAAGCTGTGTTGGCGCGCGAATGGCGGGATTAGCCTTTGCTGAATTTTATCGAGGTACTGAGTGATTAAATACCGAGTCAATCTTTACACTCCTTCATTATTACCCCCGAAGCAAAGATTAACCTTTGCGCGTTTAAGTGCTTACGCCTTGGTTTTTGCGATCTTATTTGCGGTTTTAGGTGGTTATAGCTACTGGCAAGTCAGTGAGTTACAACAGGCCCAGCAGTTGGCTGCCCAACAAAAGCAGCAATTCGATACCCAAAAACAGGCATTAGAAGCACAAATTGCTGCGCGTAAACCCGATGCCGATCTTGTTGCGCGAGTCGATTTAGCGGAACAACAGTTAGAGCTGAAGCAATTACTCATGGGAGAATTGAGTCTTAGGACTTCTTTAACTAGCCGTGGTTTTGCGCCAGTTCTTAAAGATTTAGCCGTCGTGTCGGATGCGAGTGTTTGGCTTAGTCATATCGTCATTAATGAGCAAGATTTTATGTTCGAAGGTTTTGCCGACCATCCTCAAAGCATTCCGCAGTGGATTGGCAAACTCAAAACTACGCAGACTTTAAAGGGGCAAGCTTTCTCGTCGATGAGCATGGATCGCGGTGAAGATAAACCTTTGGCCTTTACCTTGAAAAGCGATAACAAGGAGGAAGCCGCGCAATGAAGCAAAAGTTAGCCCAATTAGGACAACAGTTTGATGCGCTAAGTCGCCGTGAGCGAGTGTTGATCTCCGTCGCCATTCTGGCCGTGGTCGGCATGCTGAGTTATTTACCTTTAGAGTCCCTGTGGAAAACCCATGTGGCTGTTTCACAACAGCTAAAAGCCTTAGAGCAGGAAAACGCGATTTCGGCTCAGCAGATTGACTTGTATCAGCAACGTTTAGCGTTAGATCCCAATCAAGATTACCAACAGCGTTTAGTGCTGTTGCAGCAACAGAATCAAGCCCTAGATGCCCAGCTCGATGAGCAGATGGTGGATATGGTGCCGGCAGACTATATGCCGCAGTTGCTGGGTAATTTACTAGGACAAGTGCAAGGGATTAAATTAATTAAGTTTATGTCGATAGCGCCCATCCCTTTATTACCTGTGGGTGAAGAGAAAAAACTCAATCTATATAGTCATGGTATTCGTTTGAGTCTAGAGGGTGATTATTTTTCTGTGTTGCGCTTTGTGGAAGCCGTTGAGGCCATGCCAGATAAACTTTATTGGAAGCGTCTCGACTATAAAGTTGCGGAATATCCAAAAGCGACCGTTGAGATTGAACTTTATACCTTGAGTATTAATAAGGACTTTATCAGTGTTTCTAAATAAGTCTTATATTATCAGTGTGTTGTTATTGGTTAGTAGCACTATGGTGTCTGCTGAATCGCTGCGCGATCCGACTTTGCCCGGTAAAGGCTTTGCTGTGCAGAGTAATGTGAGTCAAACGCAGGATCAGGCGCTTGTACTTAACAGCATAGTAAGCTCAGGAAACACGGCTTATGCTGTGATAAATAACAAGATATTGTCTGTTGGCGACAGCGTTCAGGGGCTGAGTATCGTTAAAATTACCCCCACTTATGTATCGCTGTCCGATGGACGGAAATTGACATTGTTTCAAGCAATAACAGAGAGATAGGGAATACACCTCAGATGAAAGCGATTAAATACTTTACACCTCTGCTCTCACTTTGCCTTGTGGCGTGTCAGACCACAAATAGGCCACAGCCGGAGGCGAGTAAGGCGGAATTAGCGGCCTCAATGGCGACGGCAACGGCATCAACGACGCCACCGCCTGCGACTATGCCGGATGCGGTTCAGCGGGAATTGAATTCAGGCGCATTGCTATCAGGTTTGACCCCCACGTTGGAAACTGAGCGTCGTTTCGATGTATCAGCCCACGATGTTGATGCTAAAGTATTTTTTCCAAGCTTAGTCCAAGGTACACCGCTGAGTGTTGCCGTACATCCTGACGTGCAAGGTACGATTTCATTATCCCTTAAAGGTGTGACGTTAACTGAAGCAATTCAAGTGGTTGAAGATATCTACGGCTACGAAGTCAGTCGCGAAGGGCGCATCCTAAGAGTGTTTCCTGCTGGAATGCGTACCGAGACGTTTCCGCTGAATTATCTCTACATGGAACGCGATGGCTTATCTGTGACGTCAGTGAGTTCAGGACGGATTTCGGATAGCAATAATTCCAATAGTAATTCGAACAATAACAATTCAAACAATAGCGGCTCGAATAATAACAATAACTCGAACAGCAGTAATGGCAATAACTCGAGTAGTAATGGCGGTAGCGATAGTAGCAACGGTACTTTTATCCGTTCGCGTACTAAGACAGATTTTTGGGGAGAGTTGAAAGAGACATTATCCTCGATAATCGGCGAAACGGGTGGCGGTCGTCAGGTTGTTGTTACGCCGCAGGCGGGTTTAGTCACTATTCGTGCTTTTCCTAGTGAATTACGCCAAGTGCGTACTTTCTTAAATTCCGCAGAAAGTCATTTGCAACGCCAAGTGATTTTAGAAGCGAAGATCCTTGAAGTCACATTATCCGATGGTTATCAGCAAGGTATTCAATGGGACAATGTGCTGGGACATGTTGGCAATACTAATGTGAATTTTGGTACATCAGCGGGCCCTGGTTTAAGTGATAAAATCACCTCGGCGATTGGTGGTGTGACCTCGCTGAGTATTAAAGGTTCTGACTTTACGACCATGATCAACCTATTAGACACCCAAGGTGATGTGGATGTATTGTCTAGCCCAAGGGTGACTGCATCGAATAACCAAAAAGCGGTGATCAAAGTCGGTACTGATGAGTACTTTGTCACCGACGTTTCATCGACCACAGTTGCGGGTACAACGCCTGTGACCACTCCACAAGTCGAGCTTACGCCATTTTTCTCGGGCATTGCCTTAGACGTTACGCCGCAAATTGATAGTGACGGCAATGTGTTATTGCACGTGCATCCATCCGTTATCGATGTGAAAGAGCAGACTAAAGACATCAAAGTGAGTGACGCTTCGTTGGAGCTACCTTTAGCGCAGAGTGAAATTCGTGAGTCTGATACTGTCATCCGCGCCGCCTCCGGTGACGTAGTCATCATCGGTGGCTTGATGAAGAGTGAAAATATTGAAGTGGTATCGCAAGTGCCTTTGTTGGGTGATATTCCTTTCCTCGGTGAATTGTTTAAAAACCGTAGTAAGCAGAAGAAGAAAACCGAGCTTATTATTCTGTTAAAACCTACGGTAGTTGGCGTTGATACCTGGAAAACTGAGCTACAACGTTCTAAGACCTTATTAGATCGTTGGTATCCGGAGACAAAGTAAGCTTCTATGTATCAGAAGCATTTTGGCCTAAGCCAACCTCCATTTTCACTGACACCCAATACCGGATTTTTTTTCGGCCTGTCGCCACACGTGGAAGCCTTGCAAGTCTTGCAAACCGCGCTGCAAACGGGCGAGGGCTTTATCAAGGTGACTGGGGAAGTGGGGACTGGTAAAACGTTGATTTGCCGCAAGCTTATCAACGAATTGCCGAGTCAGTTTCATTGCGCATATTTGCCTAATCCTTATCTCACGCCAGCTGAATTACGCTGGGCGGTAGCGAGTGAGCTGGGCCTTAAATACACCAGCAATATCGACCAGCAGCAACTCACAGGACTTATTCAACAGCAGCTTTTAGCCTTGAGCGCCCATGGTCACGCCATCGTATTGGTACTCGATGAAGCGCAGGCATTGCCGGACGACAGTCTTGAGGCGCTGCGGTTATTCACTAATCTGGAAACCGAGACACGCAAATTATTACAGGTAGTGTTATTTGGGCAACCCGAGCTCGATGACAGGCTTAAACGCCAAGAATTTAGGCAATTAAGACAGCGTATTACTTTTAGCTACAACCTTCGCCCACTGACATGGGATGAAACCGACGCTTATCTTCGCCACCGATTAGCCATAGCAGGGCGTGCGGGCGAACCACTCTTTACATCACGGGAAACACGTCAGATAGCCTATGCGTCCCGAGGGATCCCCAGATTGATCAATATTCTTGCCCATAAAGCCTTGTTACTGAGTTTCGGCGAAGGTGCTATTCGTGTGCAAACCTCCCACGTTAAAGCCGCAATTCAAGACACCGAAGATGCAAGTGTTCGCCGATTATTATCGTGGAAATGGTTGCCTTTTTTCACTTTGATGACAGTGGCTTTCGGTTTGGGATTACAACACTTTTTCAGGGGTGTTGTATGAGCGTGATCAACAAGATGCTGCAGGATCTCGACAAGCGTCAGCAGGGGCATGAGCTCAGCAACGTGGCTCAGCCACAGGTGCAATATTTAGCGCGCAGGCGGGCTCCGTTTAACGGGCTGCTGCTCTGTGGTGTGTCATTGCTATTCGGTGGCGCTCTGGTTTATGGCTGGCAACTTTTCATGGCAAAGCCTGCTGAAGCGACTATTTCGGCTCAAACAAATGGGCAAAATGAATCTACTCAGACTCAAATCGAGTCTGTTCAGATAGACAAGATTACCTCGAGACAGTCTCCAGCAAGCGTCGAAGTCGTCGAAGAACCGCTTAAAGTTGCGACTATGCAGGAGTTTACGACTAAGAGTGAAGAGCTTGAACCCAGTGTCGACGACGTTGTACTTAATCAGCCGCAAGAATTTGAATCAGAACATGATGTTGAACAAGAGTCACAACGGCAACAAGATGAGAGCTCAGCACTCGCAGATGACCTAGTCGATACGTCAAGCGAGCCAAGCCATTCACAGTCAAATCGTGTGACATCGAGTGTGCGAAGCGCCGAGGTCACTGCTGCCACACCCTCAGCATTAATGATGTTAGAACGTGCCAGTGTTGCCGCCGATAATGAACTTAACGCGAGCAATGAGCTTAAAGTACAAGAAGTTAAAGCAGATGCTGGCACTAATCGACTCACGCCCCAACAGCAAGGGCAAATGGCGATTACTGAGGTGAAGTTGACCCCAAAGCAGCTGGCGCAGAAGCGGTTCACATTAGCGAATGAGGCTGAAAGGGATGGCAAACTCAAAGATGCCATTAGTTATTATGAGCAAACATTAGGCTTTGATCCCAGTATGCATGAAGCGCGCAAGCAGTTAGCTGCGCTGCATTATGGGCAAGGTCAATTAGCCAAAGCCAGTGAAGTGTTACAGCAAGGCATGCTGTTATTCCCACAGCAGTTAGACTTTGCCTTATTGCTTGCTCGGGTTCAGCAAGCCTCAGGTCAGGCTGATCTCGCATTAGCGACGTTAGCCAACATACCTGACACGCATCCGCTGGCGAGACAAAAGTGGATGGCACAATCGGATTTGGCGCAAAAGCTAGGACAGTTTTCGTTGTCAGAACAAGCCTATAGACAATTATTGCAACAAGAACCTCAACAGGCTAAATGGTGGATGGGGCTGGCCTATGCGCTCGATTCGCAGCAGCAATTTCCCCAAGCACGCCAAGCCTATCGGACTGCATTAGGCCATAGAGGCTTATCGGCGCAGGCGAGTGCCTTTATCGAACAACGTTTGACTCAGCTAGGAGATAGCCAATGAAACCCAGATTAAAAATGCGTTTGGGCGATCTGTTAGTTCAAGAAGCCATTATTACTGAAGCGCAGTTGCAACAGGCGTTGGCCGAGCAGCGCAATACGGGCAAAAAACTGGGTCGTACTCTGATTGATTTGCAATCGATTACTGAACATCAGTTACTGCAGTTCTTGTCGCAACAATTGAATGTGCCTTTGCTGGATATCAGTAAAATGCCAATCCCTGCGGAAGTGGTGCATCTTATTCCTGAGGTGCAAGCACGACGTTTCCGCGCTTTAGCGGTTGAAGACAGGGGCGATAGCGTATTGGTTGCAATGAGCGACCCCGCGGATTTGCAGGCGCTCGATCACCTCGAAATGCTTATCGCACCTAAGCGTTTGAAGTTAGCGGTAGCGCCCGAGCAGCAACTGCTGCAAGCGTTTGATAACTTATATCGCCGTACAGACCAAATTGCACAGATTGCCGGTAAGCTCGAAGAAGAATACGCCGCCGATGAGATGTTCGATTTAGCCAGCCTCACGTCGGGCGACAGTGACAATGAAACCACAGTGGTTAAGTTGCTGCAGTCGATTTTTGAAGATGCGGTGCAAATGCGCGCCTCGGATATTCATATCGAACCCGGTGATAAAGCCTTACGTATTCGCCAGCGTATCGATGGTCAGCTACATGAAACGATTCTGAATGAAGTTAATATTGCTGCCGCTTTAGTATTACGACTTAAGTTGATGGCGGGTCTCGATATTTCCGAAAAACGTTTGCCGCAGGATGGTCGTTTCCATATGGAAATCAAAGGTCATCATATCGATGTGCGTATGTCGACTATGCCGATTTACCACGGCGAATCTGTGGTGATGCGTTTACTCGATCAATCGGCGGGTTTATTGACCTTAAACGAAACCGGTATGCCGCCTGCTATTTTGGCGCGTATTCGTAAACAGATTAAACGTCCCCACGGCATGCTACTGGTCACAGGTCCAACGGGTAGCGGCAAAACGACCACCTTGTACGGTATTTTGAGCGAGCTCAATACCGCCGACCGTAAGATCATCACGGTGGAAGATCCGGTCGAGTATCAATTGCCGCGGATCAACCAAGTACAAGTTAACCATAAGATTGGCTTGAACTTTTCCAACGTATTGCGCACCACCTTACGTCAAGACCCCGATATCATCATGGTGGGGGAAATGCGTGATCAAGAAACCGTGGAGATTGGTCTTAGGGGCGCATTGACGGGTCACTTTGTGCTATCGACCTTGCATACCAACGATGCGGTCACCAGTGCGCTGCGTTTACTCGATATGGGCGCTGCGAGTTATTTAGTTGCTAGTGCCTTAAGGGTGATTATTGCCCAGCGTTTAGTGCGCCGTGTCTGCCATAACTGTGGGGTAGAGTATCAACCGACACCGCAGGAAAAAGCCTGGCTGAGTAGTGTGAGCCGCAAAGATTTTACCCATGCGAATTTTAGGATTGGCACGGGTTGCCAGAGTTGTAATGGCAGTGGTTATCGCGGGCGGATCGGTATTTTTGAAATCCTCGAGCTAGACGAAAAGATGATCGATGCTATGCGTACTGGTAATCCGCAGGATTTTGCCAGAGCCGCGTTGCAGAGCCCTAACTTCACCCCACTCGCTGAGTCAGCTTTGCAATATCTGAGCGAAGGCATGACGACGATTGAAGAGGTTGCTAAGTTGGTGGAAGACGTGAGTGAATCTCAGATACCTTTGTCGAAGGATATTATCAGCCAACAAGGCGTTGAGGCGTAATTATGCCAATTTATCAATACCGTGGACGCAGTGGTCAAGGTCAATCCGTTACGGGACAATTGGATGCCGCGTCGGAAAGTGTCGCTGCTGACATGCTATTGGCGCGTGGCATTATCCCCCTTGAAGTCAAAGTCGCCAAAGTGGCTAAGTCGTTCTCACTGACTAAGTTATTTGGTGGCAAAGTCGCGTTAGAAGAATTACAGATTTTTACTCGACAAATGTACTCCTTGACCCGTTCTGGCATTCCTATTTTGCGGGCGATTGCAGGCTTATCTGAAACGGCGCATTCCCAGCGAATGAAAGATGCGCTTAATGATATTTCTGAGCAGCTCACCGCAGGGCGACCCTTGTCATCATCCATGAATCAACATCCCGATGTGTTTGATTCTTTGTTTGTTTCTATGGTGCACGTGGGGGAGAACACGGGTAAGTTAGAAGATGCCTTCATTCAACTTTCAGGTTATATCGAGCGTGAGCAAGAGACGCGGCGACGAATTAAATCGGCCATGCGTTATCCCATGTTTGTATTGATTGCGATTGCGCTCGCTATGGTGATCCTCAATATCATGGTGATCCCTAAGTTTGCCGAGATGTTTTCTCGCTTTGGCGCCGACTTGCCGTGGGCGACAAAAGTGTTGATTGGTACATCAAATCTATTCGTGAATTATTGGGCGCTGATGTTGGTGGCGCTGATTGGCACTATTATTGGCATTCGTTACTGGCACCATACGGAAAAAGGCGAGAAGCAGTGGGATAAGTGGAAGTTACACATTCCCGCCGTAGGGTCGATTATTGAGCGTTCGACGTTAGCCCGTTATTGTCGCAGTTTCTCTATGATGCTCAGTGCGGGCGTACCGATGACGCAGGCCTTAAGTTTAGTGGCCGACGCGGTAGATAATGCCTACATGCACGACAAGATAGTCGGTATGCGCCGTGGCATAGAGTCTGGCGACTCTATGCTGAGGGTATCGAATCAGAGCAAGTTATTTACGCCACTAGTGCTGCAAATGGTGGCTGTGGGGGAAGAAACGGGGCAAATCGATCAATTACTCAATGATGCGGCAGATTTCTATGAGGGTGAAGTAGACTATGATTTAAAGAACCTCACCGCGAAATTGGAGCCAATTTTGATCGGTTTTGTGGCCGTGATTGTCTTAGTGTTGGCCTTGGGGATATACCTACCAATGTGGGATATGCTCAATGTGGTCAAAGGTGGTAAGTAAGCGATATGGATAATATTTATTTCCTATCTTATACGTGGGACTGAGGTTAAATGCAGACTCAGCAAAAGGCTGAAAGCGATCTATTACGTATCTATGGACGTATGATCGCCATTGGAATTGTATTGGTTATCATGGCGGTGATCGGAGCTAAGTATTTTTTTACGCTACCGCAAATAGCGGCTCGTGGATTGGAAGTGGAACACGCCCGTTTTTTAAATGTGCTGGTGATGGTGCGTTCCCAGTGGTTGTCTTTGGGTAAGCCGGCGCAATTGCAGTTGAACTGGGAGGTATTTGATAATCCCTCCCTAGAAACTGAGTCGAGTGTTGTCGATATCAATGATTTAGGATGGCCACAACCTAAGCACCTAAATGATCAAGGCTGCCAAGATTTGTGGCAACAGTTAATGGGCGCTGAAACTGATAATTTAGGTCTAGAGGCGGATTATTTGGCTAAGGATAATAGCTGCCACTATCGGTCTAAAAATGGCGATAGTTTAGGCTATCAACTGAACTCTGGCAGGGTCATTTTTTTGACTGCTCCGTAAAATATTGTTAACTCAATGGCTTTTTAAAATTGATTTAACTGTTAGAATAAAATTTCTGAGGTCTGGGGACATATATATGAAAACTAAGCAAACAGGGTTCTCATTAATCGAACTTGTGATTGTGATTGTGATTTTGGGTTTACTCGCCGCAACTGCGATCCCACGATTCTTAAATGTCACCGATGATGCTGAAGATGCCAGTGTTGACGGTGTTGCGGGTGGTTTATCGACTGCAGTCAGCTTTGTGCGTTCTCAGTGGGAAGTCGATGGGCGTCAAAATAGCAGTGTTATCCTCGACGGTAACACAGTAAATGTCGATACACGTTTTGGCTATCCAACGGGAACTTCAGTAACCAGTGCGACAGCTATGACAAATGCCAGTTGCCAAGAAGTGTTTAACACTGTGTTGCAGAGTGCTCCACGTAACGTATTATTTAACCAAGATGCACGTAATCAACGTTATACCGCTCGTGTTATTAACGCCGCAGGCGGCAGTGCTAACTCAATTACTGGTGCAGTCGTCGCAGGTTTAGATTTATGTGTTTATCACCAAGTGGCTTCACTGGTGCTAAATCAAACGAATGGTGTACCCACTCCTGCCCCTGATTTAACAACGGTAGGTGCTAAGGGAATAGTGTATAACCCAGGCACAGGCAGAGTATTAAGCTTCACCCAAACGCCATTTGTACCATAGAAACTAAAGCGTCATGCTTAAGTTAATCAACTTTTTTGTAAAGTTATTGAATAGGTAATTAAGAATGAAAAGACAACAAGGTTTTACCTTAATAGAATTAGTAGTAGTGATCATCATCTTAGGTATTCTTGCTGTCACAGCGGCACCTAAGTTTATCAATCTTCAATCTGATGCACGTAAATCGACAGTTGAGGGTGTTAAAGCCGCCTTACAAGGTGCGAATACTCTGATTTATTCAAAGGCTGCTCTAGCTGGTAAAGAAAAAGCCACAGGTCAGACTGTAACTATTGCAACAGGTGTTGATGTCACGACTGATTATGGTTATCTCAATAGTGCTACGAGTTCTGCTGCTGTGAAAACTAACCTTGAAAATGCCTTGGATATGAAATTTGATGCATTGGCGACAGATACTGTAGGTACAGTGAATGATTTTGGTGTCGTGTATAAGAGTGCAACATCTTTCATTATTGTTCCTAAGGGAAAGAAAGACACTGACGCTTGCCGTTTAGAATATACACCTGCAACTAGCACTACATTACCTGTGTATTCAGTTGTAGCTACCGCGTGTTAATGGAGTCTTACAGAATGAAAAAGCAAAGTGGTTTTACATTAATTGAATTAGTAGTTGTTATTATTATTTTAGGGATTTTGGCTGTTACCGCCGCGCCTAAGTTTATTAATTTGCAAGGTGATGCCCGTCTTTCTGCTCTAAATGGTTTGAAAGCCTCCTTGCAAGGAGGTAACACTTTGTTGTATTCAAAAGCAGCTCTTCAAGGAGAGGAGGGTAATAATGGTGGAACTACTAAGAATATTGACTTAAACGGTGATGGTACTGATGATGTTATTGGAGTTTTTGGTTACGTTAAAGCAACTCAAGCTGACATCCAAGCAATATTAGATATCACTTTTGATGTAGGTACAACTCCGACTGTTACTGGAACAAACGAGTGGATTATAGATACTACTACTGCAACTACGCCTGCTGGGGGGGTCACTTTCTATCAGCGTGGGGCACCAGCTACTTGTAAATTCAGTTATGTTGCTCCGACAGTAAAAGGCACTCAACCAATATATACAGCATTACCTACTGCCGATAAATGTTAGTTTTACTTAATTAGAAGGCCTGCCTAGCAGGCCTTTTTTTTAGATAAAATACGGTTCTTGCATGATGTTAAATAAATGAGCCAGCCAAGGGTTTTCCGACATTTATTTGCGTTAATCATATCGTTGGCAGAAACTGAACCTAGTACATGAAATCAGCAATTAACGCGAGTGATGCTTAAATTCTCTATGTCAAAACAGGCCGGATTTACTTTAGTAGAATTAGTAACGACCATCATCTTGATTTCAATTCTTGCTGTGGTTGTACTGCCACGCCTGTTTACTCAGTCTTCCTACAGTGCTTATAGCTTGCGCAATGAGTTCATTAGCGAGCTGCGTCAAGTACAGCAAAAAGCGCTCAATAATACCGACAGGTGTTTTCGTGTAACCGTCTCTGGCACTGGTTATCAAGTGAGTCAATTCTCTGCCCGAAATGGGGCGGTTTGTTCTGGTACCGCATTATCGCCAAACCCGCTTTATACCCAAGCTTTTCAAGGTGGTGCTCAATTAGTGCTAGTGAGCACTAACAGCAGCAACTTTACCCTTGATTTCGATATCAATGGCCGACTTTTTCCAAGCTGTAATGGTGATTGTATTCGCGTGACCGCAAATGACACTGTGATGATTAATATATCCTCCGAGGGCTATATTTATGCGAATTAATCCTCGGTTGCTATTGGGCAAAGTATCAGTAAAAGCATCCAAAAAAGCCAAACCACAGAAGGGTTTTACCCTTATCGAATTAGTGATTGGCATGCTGGTGATTGGCATTGCAATAGTGATGCTAACCAGCATGTTATTCCCCCAAGCTGATCGTGCGGCCAGTACCTTACATAGAGTACGCAGTGCTGAGCTTGCACATTCGGTGATGAATGAAATCTGGGGTAAACGTTACGATCAAAACACCAATGCCAATGGTGGCACGCCAGCCTGTGGTAGTCCGCTAGGGAGTAATTGTTCAACGTCATTAGGCCCTGAGTTCGGTGAGAGTCGAAACAACTTTAACGATGTGGATGATTACAACGGCTTAAATGAAACCGCGACTATGCTCAATTCGACCCAAACCTATGCAAATGCTTATCCTAACTATCGCTTAAGCGTCACAGTTGCCTATGGCGCAGTGTCCAATACTAAGCTAGTGACGATTAATGTGACTACGCCCGACAACGAAGTGATTACTTACAATATGGTGAGGAGTAATTACTGATGGCCTCACCTTTATCTACGGTTAATAAAAAATCCACACTAGGTTTTACCTTGGTCGAGATGGTCACTGTTATCTTGATTCTGGGGATTCTCGTGGTCGGGGTAAGTAGTTTTATTATTTTTGGTACGCGGATTTTTGTTGAGTCGAGTTCAGTCGATCAAGTGCTAAGTCAGAGCCGTTTTGCTGTTGAGCGAGTGACCCGTGAGTTGCGTAGTGCCTTGCCTAATAGCCTGCGAGTTAATACCGATTCGCTAACCTATCAATGTATTGAATTTGTGCCTATCGAAGCCAGCACGACTTATCTAACCATGCCAATTGTGCCTGCTGCTGCCGCGAGCACTGGGATAGTTATTCTAGATAATACGGTGAGTGCGATTCGTGTGAATCAATTCGCTTGGATCTATCCCTTGATTGATGCCGATGTGTATAGCAGCGCGAGACAAAAGCGAGCGCAGGTTAAAACGATTGCTACTGCGCCTTCCCCTTTGGAGCATCAAGTGACGCTGACTTTTACTGCGCCAACACGTTTTGCAGAAGCATCACCACGGCAAAGGATCTATTTTGGTTCGAGTCCAGTGAGCTATTGCTTTGAAAAGGGGCCAAGCGGCAATGAATTACAATTATTGCGTTATGCTGGTTATAACTTTAATGCCGTTCAGCCAAATCCTGCCGCTATGCCTGCCACTATGGGCACGGGCGTGCTAATGGCGCAAAGTGTGGCAAATGTTTTAAATAATGGTGCTGATTTACCGCTGATTTTAACGCCATCTAGCCTAGTGAATAATGCTATGGTGCATTTACAACTGCGGTTTAATGTAAATGGTGAGACGTTCCAATATCGACATCAAGTGCAGGTGATCAATGTCCCTTAATTCACATTGTCGCTCGGTAGGGCGTAACTCAGCATCCAGATCATCACTATCAAGATCGTCCTCTCACGCTCTGCCTGCGCGTCAACACGGCAGTGCATTGATTATTGGCGTATTTGTGATCACTGTGATGTTTCTACTGGCGTCAGCTCTGATCAATATAGTGGAAGACGGGGATACTGGATTAACCCAAGAAGTGTGGGGCACGCGAGCCTTCGCCGCTGCGAACAGTGGCGCCGATGCCGCATTGGCAACATTATTCCCATTAAATGGTTCAGTTGGCATTTGCCCTGCAACGAGCACTTGGAATCCTCCTAATGTAACAGGTTTCCATGCCTGCACTGTGACCTTGACGTGCAAAGCCTATGCGGTAGGTACCACCACCCAATATCGAATCAACAGTAAAGCGGTATGTGAAAGCGGCGAGACCCGTGTTAGCCGACAAGTTGAGGTAGAAGCCCGTGGGAACTAAGTTATCAAAAATGGTATTTAACAAAATAATGGCCAAATTCCCATTAATCCTTTTACTCCTAATCACGGCATTTACATCCCATTTGGCAAAAGCAGATTGGACTAAAACCTTTATAGAAGGTGTAAACAATTACGATAGAAACGGTTCAATTACCTTCAACAGTTCTTATTTATACAATGCCCCTAATAATGCAGGTCGTTGGTATAGTGACTTGCCAACTTATAACTATTTTCAAGGAGGAAACAGCTTTGACAATTTGTGTGTAACATCTAACAACTCTTATCGTTGGTGTCGTTCTGGAGACTATATTGCAACTTTACCTTCTAATCGTGTTGATTTTTCTCAGTGCACTTCTTCAAGCCCTGACAATGTTGGGCCCCCCACGTGGGATAATACGCGAATTAATGTAACTGAAGGTGAGTATAATAATATTGTTCTTGATGGAGGTTCAGATAAAACAATTCGGTTCGTTAGCAATAATGGCGTGTATAAGATGAAGTCGCTTACTGCTACTTCGGGCCGTATTGAGCTGGCTGCTGGACAATATTGGATTGAGAATTTATCTATTAATGACGGTGTAACTCTGGTATTCCCATCAACTGGTACCGTGTCATTTTTTATTAAAAATAACTATAGGCATTACAACTTAAACACAGTTGGGCAACCAGAAAAATTTCTCATTTATAGCTACTCAAATTTCACTCTCAATGGAGGGGCATATCTTAAATCCTATGTTGTTGCTGAAGGGAATGCGGTGCTAGAGGGGAGTTCCTCTTTGGAAGGAGCTATTACTGCTAGAAATATTAGTTTAGGTGGCAATAGTAGTATTAAATTTGACGATAATGCAGCAAAGATTGATGTTGTTCCAAATTGTAATCCTGCACCTGTTTTACAATGCTTTAACGATAATTTCTCCCAAAGCACTTTGAGTAATGACTGGGTTGTTTCTAAAAGTAGTGGAGGATTTACCCCTTCTATCCAAGGCGGTCGATTACGCTTAACCGAAGCTAAATCTGACCAATCTACGGCATCTACCTATCAAAGACTCTTTCCTGGAAAAGCTAACTTAGTGGAGATCCAGTTTGATCACTATGCCTATGGTGGCAATGGTGCCGACGGCATTGCGGTAGTGTTATCGGATGCTTCTATAACGCCGCAGCCTGGCGCCTTTGGCGGTCCATTGGGTTACGGTTATAAACCTGGTATTAATGGGTTCGCGGGTGGTTGGCTTGGGTTTGGTATTGATGAGTTCGGTAACTTCTCCGGTGAAGGCGGTAGTTCTAATGTCGGCCAGCGACGCCAGTCCGTTGCGGTTCGCGGTTCGGGTGTCGGCACGTCAGGATATAATTATTTACGCGGCGCTTGTAGTAATGGCACTACTAATACGAACGGTAGTTGCTTATCGCCTGCGGTAGACGGCAATAATGTGTCGCCTGCGCACAGGTATAAAATCACAATTGATTCGCAAGCCGCGAATCAATCTATTGTGAAAATTGAGCGTAATACAGGTTCGGGTTTTGTGACTTTAGTTCCCGCATTTAACGCCGCAGCACAAAATGGTCAGGCGGCCATTCCAAGTGATTTTTTATTGTCTTTAACGGGCTCAACGGGGGGCTCAAATAACAACCACGAAATCGATAACGTGCAAATTTGTGCTTTAAAATCAAATCCTATTGGTGCTCAGATCGATCATTTTGAGTTTGATCATACGGGTCAAGGTCTGACCTGTAATGCTGAGACGGTAACGATTAGAGCCTGTGCCAATGCCAATTGTAGTCAACTCTTTACTGCACCTCTTAGCGCAACCTTATTACCTGATTCTGCGGCAGATGGCGTATGGGTTGGCGGTAATCAAGTGAGCTTTAGCGGTGGCACGGCGCAACTGCAACTGAGGCGAAATACTCCTGGTGTAGTGACTTTAGGCGTGAAGGGCTCTAATCCCACCACTAAACCATTAAGCAAAACCCTTTGCCGTATTGGTAATGGTGGTTTGAGTGAAAACAATTGTTCACTCACCTTTGCCGACAGTGGTTTTGTATTCGATGTACCCGATAAGCGTGCGAATCGCCCCGAGCAAGTGTTAGTCAAAGCGGTGAAAAAATCCGATGTGACGAAGCAGTGTGTCCCAAGCTTCCAAAGCCAGACCAAAACGCTGAATTTCTGGAGCAGTTACCAAACGCCAAGCGCGCCTATCTCGCCTAAAGCCGTCACCATCAACAATATGGTAATTGGCACCTCGAGTGCCTCGCCTACGGCGGTGAACCTGCTGTTTGATACCAACGGACAAGCAAGCATTTCAGTCAATTACCCTGATGCAGGTAAATTACAACTAGATGCAAAATATACAGGGACAGGTGATGAACAGGGCTTAGTCATGGCAGGTTCAGACCAATTTGTCAGCGTACCAGCGGGATTGTGTGTTAAGTCTGTAGATGCCAATGCTAGCTGCTCAAACGCGAATATGACGTGTAATGTTTATCGTAAAGCGGGTCAAACCTTTGGCATGACAGTACAAGCGATGGCATGGGAAAAAGATGGCGATCCGGACTTTTGTTCGGGCAACTTACCCACGCCTAACTTTAGTGATGTGCAGATGAAGCTTGCCAGTAAAGTCGTTGCGCCAAGCATTGCCAACGGCGGACTTGATGGGGCGTTAGGCGTGGCATCCTACAGCCACTCGGCGCAGGCCAATAATCTCAATACCATCAGCAATCAGACCATCAGCGAAGTTGGAGTATTCCAAATTGCAGCGCAGGCTAGCCCAAATTATTTAGGGACGGCAAGCAGCTTAAATATTCCAATTGGATATTCAGCTAATATTGGCCGTTTTGTGCCCGATAGATTTTTAATCAGTAACGTATCGGTCATACCTGCCTGTGGCGGCTTTAGCTATATGGATCAGCTGTTCCCTATGTCGATGGAGCTCAGTGCTTTAAATATCGCGGGGGATATAACGAAAAACTATTTCCCGCCATTTTCCCTTGCCACGGCAAAACTGGTGGGAGAAAACAACAATAATGGTGTTGATTTACAGAGTCGCTTAAGTGCCTTACCTATAAAGGCTGATAGTTGGAATCAAGGTGTGGCGACGGTCGATGCTTCTTACCAAGCTAACTTTAGTCGGGTGACCCCAAATGTGGCGACGAATCTGTATCAGGATGGCCCCTTTGAGCTGCTCGATATTGGCGTGCAATTGATGGATAACGATCCTCGGCCGAATGGGCTTTACAGCTATGTGGCCTCACCAGACATGGATGCGGCATCAACAGGTACTTGCACTAACTGTAATGCTAAGAAAATCAGCACTCAAACCCTTCGTCATGGCCGTGTAGTGATGGATAACACCTATGGTCCTGAGACGGAAATACTGCGTATGCCGACACGGGCCGAATTTTGGAATGGCAGCAGCTGGGCCTTAAATACTGCCGATAACTGCACAACGGCAGTGTATGCTTTGGGTTCGCAGGTTGATCATTCCGCTCTTGGTTACAATTTTGATCCCGACTTAGTGGCGGGACAAAGTGTTGTGCGTTCTGGCGGGACTGCAACATTCCAAGCTGGCCAATTTGAGTTACTCTGGCAAGCCGTTACAACAAGTGGGTTGCCATACCGCGGCCAAGTGACGGCGCCCTTGGATGTGCCGACATGGCTAGAATGGTACTGGAATTGGAATGGCGTATCGCCAACAGCGGTCACTGAACCGCGGGCAAGTGCGTATTTTGGTCGTTATCGAGGGCATGACAAAATAATCTATTGGCGTGAGGTAAACTAATCTGAGTTATTTCTCTCATTAAATTGAACTCAGGCTTTCCCTTGAAATGGGCTGCCATTTCACTTATTGGAAGTCGACGAAAACGCTTGTAACAGATTCTAAATGCAATGCCTTAGTTTTATATTTGTTGCTGAATTGTATGTTCACTCGTTTTTTGTTGCTGATATTTTCGTCAATAAACAGTATTTTCCGCTTAAATACTGTTTTTTACGTGGCGATTTGAAAAAAAATCACTTCATTAGCGATTGTTAACCTCCTCGGTCTTGTGGAATCAGGGTGGCATTGATAAAGTTAGCTGATTTTTCTTTTCTTCTGACTCCACAGAATACAGGCTAGTTACATGTTTAAGAAGCTACGCGGCATTTTTTCTAATGATCTATCGATCGATTTGGGTACAGCTAACACATTAATTTATGTTCGTGGCGAAGGCATAGTCCTCAATGAGCCTTCTGTTGTTGCTATACGTGGTGAGCGTAGTGGCTCCGGTCAGAAATCTGTTGCCGCGGTCGGCACAGAAGCTAAACAAATGCTAGGCAGAACGCCTGGCAATATCCAAGCTATCCGCCCAATGAAGGACGGTGTTATTGCAGATTTTTATGTGACGGAGAAAATGTTGCAGCACTTTATTAAACAAGTGCACAACAATAGTTTTTTTCGTCCAAGTCCACGCGTGCTTGTGTGTGTGCCCGTTGGTGCTACTCAAGTAGAACGCCGTGCTATTCGTGAATCAGCCATGGGCGCTGGTGCTCGCGAAGTGTATTTAATTGAAGAACCAATGGCAGCTGCGATTGGTGCGGGTTTACCGGTATCTGAAGCGACCGGCTCTATGGTGGTGGATATCGGTGGTGGTACCACTGAAGTCGCGATTATTTCACTTAATGGTGTAGTGTATTCGTCTTCGGTACGTATCGGCGGTGATAAGTTTGATGATGCGATCATCAACTATGTCCGCCGTAATTACGGGAGTTTGATTGGTGAAGCCACGGCTGAGCGTATCAAGCACACTATCGGCACTGCTTATCCTGGCGATGAAGTGCTCGAGATCGAAGTCCGCGGCCGTAATTTGGCAGAAGGTGTACCTCGTAGCTTTACACTGAACAGCAATGAAATTTTAGAAGCCTTACAAGAGCCATTATCTGGCATCGTAAGTGCTGTGATGGTGGCGTTAGAACAATCTCCACCAGAATTAGCTTCAGATATTTCTGAGCGCGGTATGGTGTTAACTGGCGGCGGCGCTTTATTGCGTGATTTAGACCGTTTATTAATGCAAGAAACCGGAATTCCTGTAATGGTGGCGGACGATCCATTGACCTGCGTAGCACGTGGCGGTGGTAAAGCCCTCGAAATGATTGATATGCACGGCGGCGATCTGTTCTCCGAAGAAACCTAATTTAACTTCGGTATGGGGCGGTTAATCACCGCCTTAGCTTTCCTATGAAGCCAATTTTTGTTCGTGGTATTTCAAACCAATTCCGTCTGACACTGGCAATTATTTTGTCGGTGGCTTTGCTCGTGGCTAATCATCGCCTCGATCCTGTACGGCAATCGTTATCCTCTTTTTTTAGTCCATTGCAGTATTTAGCGAGCGTGCCCGGTGTTGCGCTTGACTGGTCGTCTGAAAGTTTTGCCACCCGCAATATGTTAGCGTTGCAGAATAAAGAGCTGCTCAGGCAGCAACTGCTGATGAGTGAACGCTTACAGCGTTTCGAACACTTACGCCAAGAAAATGAACGTTTACGCGCACTGTTGGGCTCACCAGCCTACCTTGATTCGCGCAAAATGGTGGCTGAAGTATTGGAGGTTGCTAGCGATCCTTTCCATCACTATGCGGTGTTAAACCATGGTTCACGCAGTGGTGTATTTGTTGGGCAGCCTGTGGTCGACGCCCAAGGGGTTGTTGGCCAAGTGGTACAAGTCAGTGAAATGACCAGTAGGGTGTTATTGCTCTCCGATGTATCACACGGATTACCTGTGCGTATCACCCGTAATGATGTGCGCCTTGTTGCCAATGGTACGGGTGAGCTAGATGAAATAGAGCTGCGCCATGTGGCCAAGAGTACCGATATTCGTGTCGGCGATTTACTGGTCACCTCAGGTTTAGGGAATCGTTTCCCGGAAGGTTATCCGGTCGCGCGGGTAATGGAAGTGTTGACTGAAGATGGTCAAAGTTACGCTCGAGTTACCGCCCAGCCTTTAGCGGCGTTAGATCGTATTCGTTATTTATTGTTGATTTGGCCATCCCCCGATTCTGGTGTGACTTTACCGAGTCAGCCTACCGTGCCTGCTGCGGATCATTCATCGAGCGATAATGTACCAAAAGCAGATAGCGCTGTTCCTGCTGGCGGAAGTGTCACGCCAGCAGAGGCTTCTAAACCTGTGACCGCGCCTGCGACCAAACCGTCAACGGAAACCACTCCTCCTGTGGCTGAGGTGCATTAATGAGTTTTCAGGCCGCCAATGGGCGCTTTATTGTTTGGGTGACATTATTTATCGGCGTGATCAGCCAGATCATGCCTTTACCAAGTGCTGTTGATGCTTGGCGTCCAGACTGGCTATTAATGATTGTTCTCTATTGGTCTATCGCATTACCCCACAGATACAACATCTTAACCGCATGGGTTTTAGGCCTAGTATTAGATATTTTATTGGGAGCCACCTTAGGTGTGCGCTCTTTAGCCATGTCTTTGGTTATTTATATTGCTATCTTGCATTGCCAGCGTTTGCGAAACTTCCCTCAATGGCAACAGTCGTTAGTGATCATGCTACTGATTTGTATTTATCACTTAGTGATTTACTGGGTGGAATTTGTTATGCAAGAGGCTGTTTTCAAAACGGATCTATTTTTACCTGCGATTTCAGGATTAGTGATCTGGCCTTGGATATTTTGGATTTTACGTCGGGTTCGACGTCATTATAAGGTTCGTTAACTGTGGATTTAGTTTTAGCTTCAACTTCGCCACGTCGCAAAGAATTATTGGCACAGATTGGATTCGGTCGTCCTGAGTTTAGTTTCACGCAAGTGGCACCGGATATTGATGAAACTGTGCAACAGGGCGAAGCGCCAAGGGATTATGTACGACGTTTAGCTGCTGAAAAAGCCCAAGCTGGACTGGCATTATGCGCAGATATGTCACAGCCTGCTGTATTAGGTTCTGATACTATCGTAGTGCTTGAAAATCAAATATTAGGTAAACCGCTGGATGTGGCCGATGCTAAGCAAACGCTCAGTAAACTGTCTGGCCGAACGCATACTGTGATGACGGCTGTGGCACTGACCTACAAAGCAGGCGAGTCTGACTCAACCTTAAAAACTTCAGTGCGCTTAGTCGAAACACAAGTGCGTTTTTGCGCTTTATCGGCAGCTGACATTGAGGCTTATGTGGCTTCAAAAGAGCCCATGGATAAGGCGGGCAGTTATGGCATTCAAGGGCTCGGCGGGTGTTTTGTGGCTGCAATTGAAGGCAGTTATTCTGGCGTTGTAGGTTTACCTCTGGTTGAAACGCGTGAGTTGTTAGCCGAAGTTGGCTTTATTTAACTGCTGCTGGTTGCTTATATTGCGATTTTGGCTTGAGGTTAGAATGAACCTTATTGGCGTTTAGGGCTCTGAATCGAGTACTCCAATGACGTTGACCTTGTTCCTTTATTCGGTTTTCATGCTTAGAGAGTTTGTAACTTCGATTAATTAATCTAGTTTCCCGAATGGGGTGAGTCGTGAATACCAGTCGCTTAAATCCAAATAAAATACAGCGCAAGATGGGTTCAGAATTACTGATCAACGTAACTCCATCTGAGGCGCGCGTTGCTTTAGTTGAGCATGGTGTGCTGCAAGAAGTCCATATTGAACGCCGGATGAAACGGGGTTTAGTGGGGAATATTTACAAAGGTAAAATCAGCCGTGTGTTACCCGGTATGCAAGCCGCCTTTGTCGATATTGGCTTAGATAAAGCGGCTTTTTTACATGCGTCCGACATAGTACCGCACACTGAGTGTGTCGCCGATGTTGAGAAAGGCCATTTCGTTGTTCGTGATATCGCCGAGTTAGTCCGTCAAGGGCAAGACATTATGGTGCAAGTGGTTAAAGATCCGCTGGGCACCAAGGGCGCACGCCTAACGACCGATATCACGCTGCCTTCCCGTTATTTAGTCTTTATGCCAGGTTCTAGCCATGTTGGTGTTTCCCAGCGTATTGAACTAGAAGAAGAACGCAGTCGCCTCAAACAAATTACTTTGCCCTATGTTGATGATGACGGTGGTTTTATTATCCGCACCGCCGCCGAAGGCGTAGGGGAAGATGAGTTATCCCAAGATGCGGCATTTTTACGCCGAGTTTGGTCAAAGGTGAGTGAGCGACGTAAACGCAGTGGTGTGTCGCTCCTGTATCAAGATTTAGCCTTACCTGTGCGCATTGTGCGTGATTTTGTCGGTACTGAGCTGGACCGTATTCAAGTGGATTCTCGCCGCACTTTTGCCGAGTTGCAGTCTTTTGCGCAGGAGTTTATGCCAGAGATTGCCGATAAGATTGAGCATTATTCAGGACCTGCGCCTATTTTTGATCTCTACGATGTGGAGAACGAAATTCAACGTGCACTCGGCCGTAAAGTCGAGCTCAAGTCTGGTGGCTATTTGATCATAGATCAAACCGAAGCCATGACGACTGTGGATATCAATACCGGCGCCTTTGTGGGGCACAGGAATCTTGAAGAAACCATTTTTAATACCAACCTCGAAGCGACCCAAGCGATAGCGAGGCAGTTACGTCTGCGTAATCTCGGCGGCATCATTATTATCGATTTTATCGACATGATGACGGCGGATCATAAGGCTCGTGTTCTTAGTAGCTTAACCAGCGCTTTGTCTAAGGATAGGGTGAAAACCAATGTGAGTGGTTTTTCGGGGTTAGGTCTAGTCGAAATGACCCGTAAGCGTACCCGAGAAAGTTTAGAGCATGTCGTCTGCGGCGAATGTCCGGCCTGCCATGGCACGGGGAGCATGAAGACAGTCGAGACGGTTTCCTATGAGGTCTTTCGCGAAATAATCCGTTTAAACCGTGCCTACGATGCTGATGAGTTCCTGTTGTATTGTTCGCCTGCCGTGTATCAAAGTCTGCATACCGATGATAATCATCTTATTGCTGAACTTGAGGTTTACATAGGTAAGCGCATCCGTTTGCAAAATGAGCCTATGTACTCACAGCACAAATACGATGTGGTGATGATGTAGTGGCTACGCTTTTTACTGCAAAAAAATTTAGCCGTTTTTGTTGGCAATTTCTGGCGCTTATTTTGGTCTTGTTTGCGCTTGCCGTCAGTTTGATCCGTGGCTTATTACCGCAGGTTGATGAAGTTCGCCAGCAACTGGTTAATTACGTAAAAAGCGAATATAAAGTCGATGTGCAAGTGGGGGAGTTATCCGCCCATTGGCAGGCATTTGGCCCTGCAATTAACATCGATGACTTAGTGATCCCGCCACAGGAACAACTGCCTGTGACCTTGATGATCAAGAACGTACAAGTGAAGTTAGATTTTTGGCAATCGCTGCTCACACTCACCCCGCGAATCGAAGATGTCAATTTTGAGGGTGTCCATGTCGCTTTAGACATGGATAAGCTTACTGAAAACGATCCCGCCACAATTAATAAAGCCCCGCAACTCGATTGGCTTTATGCCCTGTTACTCAAACAACTCGATAGATTCTCCTTAACCAATGCCACTGTGCAATTGCTGAGCATGCACCAAGAGTTTCGCCCGATCCATATCCGTCATTTGAACTGGCGCAATCATGGTGAACGTCACCGCGGTGCGGGAGAGTTGTATCTTGATAGTCATGCCTCTGAGCATGAATCTCTCGGATTACAGTTAGATATCAAGGGCGATGGTGCAAATCCCGACAGTTTGACTGGGCAGATTTATTTGGCGGCTAACTCTTTGGATTTAGGTGAATGGGCTTCACGTCAGCCTAATCCCTATGATTCTACTCAAAAGTTACCCTTAGAAGGGGTTGTCAATCTTAAGGCTTGGCTTACGTTTGCCGACCGCAGCATCAGTTCTGCTATGGTTCATTTTGAGCCGAGCTGGCTGCAATGGACATTAAAGCAAGAGCCGCAGAGATTTGAAATTCAAGCGGGCGATATTGTTTGGCAGCCAAAGGCGACAGGTTGGGAAGTGCAAAGTTCAGGACTGGATTTTGTCACCAATGGTGAGCATTGGCCGGCGTTAACGCTGGCCGCGAAGCGTCAAAACGATGAATTATTTGCCTATGTGAATCAAGTTAATACTCAGAGTCTATTGCCGCTGCTGCCGCTATTTCCTGGAGTCGATAGAGCCGTATTACGTCAATGGCATGCGTTAGCTCCCGAGGCTAGTATTGGACCAATCCGCCTGTATCAAAAAGCCGACCAGCCTTTGCTCGCCAGTACCGAAGTGAAGCAGTTGCATTGGCAGAAGGTCGAGGGTATTCCCAATACTCATCCAATAGATGCAAGCCTGCGCTGGCAAGATAAGACGCTGTATTTCTCTCTACCTGAACAAGTGTACACCCTCGATTTTGGTGATGAATTTTCGGCGCCATTAGTGTTCAATGGGGCGCCAATTAATGGTCAATTCGATACTGAACATCTGAGTTTAAATGTGCCTCAGTTGCAGTTTGAAAACGAAGATATCGGCGTTGATGCGGCATTGAATTTGGACTTTAGCGGTGCTGCACACATGGCGCTGGCGGCCAATGTTCGTATCAACAATGTGGCCAATGCCGACAAGTATTTCCCTAATAAGGCGATGGGTGAATCACTGGCCGAGTATTTGGATACTGGGCTTAAAGCGGGTCAGACCCAAGATGCGCAAGTTGTTTGGCGTGGTCCGTTAAGTGGTTTTCCCTTCGATGATAATAGCGGCGTATTTCAGGCAGCATTTACCTTAACAGATGCTAAATTTCAGTTTCAACCCGACTGGCCTGCGGTAACAGATCTGTCCCTTAACGCTTTGTTTGAAAATACCCGCATGGATCTTTGGTTAAACCAAGGCAAGCTGATGAATGTGGATGCCACAGGTGCCCATGTATTTATTCCCGCCATTGGTGAACAGACGCTGCTGAGGATTGAAGCCGAACTTGCTACTCAAGGCAGTGCGGCGACTAAGGTGTTACAAGCCTCACCTTTGGCGAGCTCAGTAGGCAAAACCTTAGATGTCGTGCAAGTGCAAGGTGCTGTTACTGGCACTTTAGACATCAGCATTCCACTGTATGAAGGTGAAGCTGAAGATATTCGTGGTCAAATCCGTTTTGATAATACACCGGTATATATTGCTCAGCCAGGGCTTCAACTTCATGGCGTGACTGGTGTAGTCGACTTTGCGAATGAGGTTGTGACAGGAAAAGGCATTAAAGCGCGCTTGTTCGAACAACCGCTCAGTTTAACTTTCGACACTCAGCCTAAAGGTAAAGATTTTGGCCTTAATCTTTCGCTGAAAAGTCGTTGGGAGCTCAGCCGTCTCCCCGATGAATTGCACAATCCCTTGAGTGATTTTTATCAGGGAAAAATCAGTTGGGACGGTGCTATGACTATGCTATTTACTGAGCAAGGTTATCAAATCCAAGCCAAAGTAACTTCGGATATGCTGGGGACGCAACTGTTACTCCCAGGATACTTTGCTAAACCCGAAAATGAACCACGACCTTTAGTCGCTGAGTTTGTTGGCGATCAAGATGATGCGACGCTCGATGTCAAACTTGCCAGTCATGCCGAGTTTATCGGTGGTTTCGATGCCGATAAAGGCGCAAATTTTAGTTATTTTGACTTGTTATTGGGGCGTTTATTTGGTGAGGATGAAGCCAGAAATACGAAACAAGGTCATATTCAAATCGATCTCGGTAAGGCCAAATTAGCCGAATGGTTACCTGTGATTAATGCCTTTGTTGGTCAAGAGAAAATACCGAAAATGGGCATTTTAGTTGATGATATTCCACATAAAAGTTTATTTCCCGCGGTGGCGAGTATCGATTCTCATATCGGTCGGCTCGATCTTTTAGGGCAAGAACTGACGGAGCTTAGGCTTAATGCTAAGCCTAACGAGACGGGATGGCGTTTTAATACCGTTGCCAACGAATTTGACGGTTGGATCGATTTCTATCCAAATTGGAAAACTCAAGGTCTCAAAGTTGTGGCGAATAAATTCTATTTTTCACCTGAGTTAAAGCCGAACACGGATGCCGATTTTGCCAGTGATCAAGTGCTCACTAACTTGCCGCCAGTTGCAGTGAATGTGGAAGATTTTCGTTTCTTCGATAAATCCTTTGGAAAGCTCGTTTTGCAGGCGAGCCCACAAGCGGCAGGATATAAAATTCAAACATTGTCTTTGACTACGCCCAATGTCAATTTGCAGGGCAGTGGCATTTGGCAGCAACAGGCTGGACAGAATAAAACTGATCTCAGTGTTGAGTTAAATGCCACTCAGTTTAGTTATCTGTCTGCTCAATTGGGTATAGAGCCTGGCGTTAATGAAGCCCCCTTGAAGGTTAATGCGGACTTATCTTGGCAAGGTGCTCCCTATGCCTTCTCCCTCGAAACCTTAAATGGCAAGGTGAAATTCAACTTAGGCAAAGGCCACTTATCTCAGGTGAGTGACAAGGGCGCGCGGATTTTCTCCCTGTTCAGTTTAGATTCTCTGGTGCGTAAACTGTCGCTGGATTTCACCGATGTCTTCGGTCAGGGCATGTATTTCAACTCTTTCAATGGCAATCTGCAGATTGATAATGGCGTGGTGAAAACCACAGACACTGAAATGGATGCCATCGCGGGTAATATGAAGGTGCGTGGCTATACGGATCTCACCACTGAAAGTTTGAATTACGATATCCGCTTTGTGCCACAATTGGCCTCAAGTGTGCCGACTGTCGTATTGCTCAGTACCAGCGCGTGGACACTGGGTCTGGGGGCCTTTGCCCTGACAAAAGTGCTTGAGCCTGTGATTGAAGTGATTTCAGAAATTCGTTTTCGGGTGACTGGGACTATGGCTGAGCCCGTGGTCGAAGAGTTAGAGCGAAAGAGTAAAGAGATTGAAATTCCAGAATCTATTTTACCTGTGGTTGGCGTTGAGCGCCCAGCGGTGCCGACCGAAGCCGCGAGTCATAACGCCGATATCACTCAGCCGGTAGAGACTAAATCGACCGAGGCTCAATTAACAGGAGCTAAGCCAACTGAAACTAAGTTAACTGAAGCTCAGTCAACTGAAGTCAAACCAAGCAACGCTAAATCTGAGCCACAGCTTCAAGCAACACAACCAGAAGTGCTCGAGCCACAAGACGTTAAGCCTGAAGAGGCCAGATCTGAAGAATCAAAGTCAGAAGAGCTAAAGCCAGCAACAGATCAAATTAAAGCGCTCGATTTAAAGCGGGAGCAACCTCAAGCGACGCCTTCGCCTGAAGCGCCAAACACGCCTGCCACACCAGAGAATCAGCCAGCAGTAGAACCGATTAAGCAAATTCAGGGAGAGCTGAATGCACATCAGCCTGTTGCAATGTCAGAGCAGTCGCGACGTCAGCGCCAATCTGCAGTTTATCGAATCGCAGCTTAACGAACTCAAACGGGATGCCGATGCGCCCCACTTAGTCGTGTTACCCGAATGTAGTTTATTGTTTGGTGGCCACGAAAGTCAGCAACTTGCCTATGCGGGTGATGTCCATCAGAGTCCGCTCAAATTGGCGTTAAGTGAACTGGCCGCCAAGTATCGGGTGTTTATGGTCGCGGGGACTATTCCGGCGTTGGCTGAGGATGGTCGTGTCTATAGTCGCAGTTATCTGTTTGATGATAAAGGTGATACTTTAGGGCATTACGATAAACTGCACCTTTTTGATGTGGATGTTGCCGATGGTACAAAACAATATCGCGAGAGCGAAACCTTCTGCCCCGGTGATCACATTAGCGTTATCGATACACCTTTTGGCAAAATTGGCTTAACCATCTGTTATGATTTACGCTTTCCCGACTTGTTTAGGGCGATGCGTCTTGCGGGTGCCGAGATTATTACTGTCCCTTCTGCCTTCACCAAGGTGACGGGGGAATCCCATTGGCAAGTATTGCTACAGGCCAGAGCGATTGAAACCCAATGCGTTATTCTTGCTGCAGCTCAGTGGGGACAGCATAACGAAGGCAGCCGTGAAACTTGGGGGCAGAGCATGATAGTCGGTCCTTGGGGGAATATTTTGGCTGAACTCAAAACCGGTACAGGTTGGGTACAGGCTGAGGTCGACTTAACCGAACTGCACAGTATTCGCAGTAAAATGCCCGTCATGCAGCATAATCGTTTCCTTGAACCAAGCTTGAAATAATGTGCCAGTAGCCAGCAGACGAGTTGAAATGCTGAATTTGCGCTTGAGTCGATACGCAGCATTAACACATAGAATTAGTACACCGAATTTACACTCAGAATATCAAGATCCCTTGGGGTCAAAGAGAGCATAGATGCCATTTTTAGCACAAGTAGAGCAAAGTTTATTGAAGAATGGGTTAGCGTTAGATGGCCTGCAAACCTATCTAAACACCATACATCAGCACAAAATCGATTATTCCGATCTCTATTTTCAAGGTAGTCGCCACGAATCTTGGGTGCTGGAAGACGGCATCATCAAAGACGGTAGTTTCCATATTGAACGCGGTGTGGGCGTGCGGGCCATCAGCGGTGAAAAAACCGGTTTCGCCTATGCCGACGACATCACTCCTGCCGCCTTAAGCGCTGCAGTACAGGCTGCCCGTGGCATTGCTAGTGCGGGTGAGCAGACTCAAGTACAAGCCTTTAAACGTCAAAAAGCATTGGCGTTATACGACAGCTTAGATCCGATTGCGGCGATGGAAGAAGTCAAAAAAATCAACCTGCTGAAAGAAGCCGATGCTTTTATTCGCAGTCTAGATAGCCGGATTATTCAAGTGGTGGTTAGCCTTGCTGGTGTGCACGAAGAAATCCTCGTTGCTGCGAGTGATGGCACTCTTGCGGCCGATATCCGTCCTCTGGTGCGTTTTAACTGTAGCGTGATTTTGGAAGAAAACGGTAAACGTGAACGTGGCGGCGCTGGTGGTGGTGGTCGTCATGACTACGGTGTTTTAATGGCAAGCGATGACACAGGTTTACCTATGTGTTTCGCCTTTGCCCGCGAAGCCGTGCGTCAAGCGCAGGTCAATCTAAATGCCATCGATGCGCCAGCGGGTGAAATGCCAGTGGTGTTAGGTAATGGTTGGCCCGGCGTATTGCTGCATGAAGCGGTTGGACATGGTTTAGAAGGCGACTTTAACCGTAAGGGCAGCAGTGCCTTTAGCGGCAAAGTCGGCCAGCAGGTTGCGTCTAAGTTAGTGACTGTGGTCGACGATGGCACCTTGCCTAATCGTCGTGGTTCACTGAGTATCGACGATGAAGGTGTACAAACCCAAAGAACCGTATTGATTGAAGACGGTATTTTAAAGGGTTACATCCAAGACAAACTCAATGCTCGCTTAATGGGTGTTGCGCCAACGGGTAACGGTCGCCGCGAATCCTACGCACATTTGCCTATGCCACGTATGACCAATACTTATATGACGGCCGGTGAGTCAGATCCCAGTGAGATTATTAAGTCAGTGAAGAAGGGAATTTACGCCCCTAACTTTGGCGGTGGTCAAGTCGATATCACTTCGGGTAAGTTTGTGTTCTCAGCATCCGAAGCCTATTTGATCGAAAATGGTGAAGTGACTCAAGCCATTAAAGGCGCTACTTTAATCGGTAATGGCCCTGAGGCTATGAGCCAGATTTCTATGGTCGGTAACGATATGGCTTTAGATCAAGGAGTGGGCGTTTGTGGTAAAGATGGTCAAAGTGTGCCTGTGGGTGTGGGTCAACCGACCCTAAAACTCGATAAGCTCACCGTGGGCGGAACAGCATAAAACCTAGAACCTTACGCTTATGGGTTCTAGTCGCTACCCACCATGAATGTTATCATTCGCAAAGGAAATTAGAGTAACTACTCTAGAGGTGTTAATGAAACTATCACGTGTAGTATGGCTGTGCCTATTATCATTGCCTTCGGCTGGCTATGCTCAGCCGATTAGCTTTACTGATGCTTGGCAGCAAGTGCTGAAGGTGAGCGACAAGTTGCAAGCACAATCGCAGGAAGTTAACCGCGCTAAGGGGGAACAAGAGGCGGGCGAGAGCTTAAATTTGCCCTCATTAGACATTCGCGGTAACTATATTCATTTGGATAAACCGATTGAGTTTGATCTGAAAGAATTAAATTCTGTGATTTCTATCCCGCCATCGCTTGGCGGCATTATTGCGGGTATTCCGCCGCTGCCCTTAAGTGAACAAGATATTTTTAGCGCCAGCTTACAGGCAATGTGGCCGATTTATACGGGCGGACAGATCACTGCGGCTCAAGGTATACACGCGGCTATGGTGGCCGAGAAGCAACAAGAATTACAATTGGCTACTCGTGATTTATTTACCCTGCTGGTGGATAGATATTACGCTGTCGATGTGACGTTGGCATTGGTGAATACTCAGACTGATCTGGTTGGCTCGTTAACTAAGCATGTTGATCATGCTTTAGCACTAGAGCGCGAAGGGCAAATTGCTAAGGTTGAGCGCCTCAATGCTCAGGTCGCCCTAGACAATGCTAAAGTCAATTTAGGCAGTGCTCGTCGGCAACACGAAATGGCAGTGATCGCGCTGGCACGTATGCTACAGCAAAGTCAGGTGAGCACAAATTCTCCCTTATTTGTACTGCCACAGGCTCCTTCATTCGCTCAACTCAGCCAAATTACCCTGAGCCAACATCCGGCGCTCAAATTGCTCGAAGCGAAAGAAACGCAAGCGAACGGTTTAATAGCGTTGGAAAAAGGTAAATACCATCCAACGGTTTTCCTCTTCGGTAACTACACCTTGTATGAAGAGGACACACTCTTGACGAGCATCACACCTGACTGGATGGTTGGGGTTGGGGTCAATGTACCACTGATCAGCCGCGATGGCCGTAGCGGTAAGGTCGAAGCGGCGAAAAGTGCACTCTTACAAGCTCGTTATACCAAGGCACAAACTAAACAAGACTTGAGCCTGCTGGTGGATCAAAGCTATCGCCAATTATTACAGGCCGAGGAAGAAGTGACGGCGCTCGATACTTCGCTCGAACTTGCTATTGAAAACCTGCGTCTTAGGGAAATCGCCTTTAATCAAGGGCTTTCAACCTCTATCGACAGAGTCGATGCGGAGCTGAAACTGAGCGCAGTGAAAACTCAGCAATTGGCTGCCCGTTATCGTTATGTGCAAGCCTATGCCAGATTAATGGCCATCAGTGGTCAATTAGATGAATTTATCGGTCGTACCACAGCCCCTACCCAAGTGCAGGAGACAAACAATGCGCGCTAACAGAATACTTGCCCTTGTGGCGTTGGTCGCATTAGGCCTTATCTTAGCCTATGGACTCAAGCTCGCTTATAGCCCGCAGCCGAGTTTGTTGCAGGGCCAGATTGAAGCCCGTGAGTACAATGTTTCGTCCAAGGTGCCAGGCAGAGTCGAGCAAGTGCTCGTGCGCCGCGGTGATAGTGTGGCCCAAGGGGATTTATTATTTGCGATCCGCAGTCCTGAGCTAGATGCAAAGTTAATGCAGGCCGAAGGTGGCCGTGATGCCGCTAAGGCGATGCAGCTAGAAGCCAACAACGGTGCTCGCAGTCAAGAAGTGATGGCAGCCAAGGAGCAATGGCTCAAGGCGCAGGCGGCGGCAACGCTCGCTAAAACCACTTATACCCGAGTCGAAAATTTATTTAACGAAGGTGTGGCGGCAAGACAAAAACGCGATGAAGCCTTTACCCAATGGCAAGCTGCAAAATACACAGAACAAGCGGCCTTAGCCATGTACCAAATGGCCGAGGAAGGTGCGCGGGCGGAAACCAAAGTGGCTGCGGCAGGTAATGCCCGTAAGGCTGAAGGTGCAGTGAAAGAAGTTAGCGCCATTATGGAAGATAGCCAAATGCGCGCACCTAAATCGGGTGAGATCAGCGACGTGCTGTTACAGGCGGGTGAATTGGCTCCCAGTGGTTTTCCGATTGTTAGTTTGATTGATATGCAGGATGCTTGGGCCGTGTTCCAAGTGCGAGAAGACCAACTTAAACGTTTCAAAAAAGGTCAAACAATTCAATTAACGATTCCGGCACTCGGGCAGGATGTGGATTTTACTGTGTCCCATATCAGTGTGATGGGTGAGTTTGCCACTTGGCGTTCGACCGAAAGTGGCCATGATTTTGATATGCGAACCTTTGAAGTGGAATTGCGTCCAAACCAGCCGATTACCGATCTGCGTGTCGGCATGTCTGTGCTGCTGCGTAGTGAGTAAAAGTCGTGACTGAACGTACGCCTCACGCCAACGCGGCGGACAAGATTAAGGGCGAATCACAGCCATCGAGCATAAGCTTTATGGCGTTGCTCACAGCGTTAGTTCGCCGTGAGCTGCGTGCCCTATGGCATGACCCTTGGCAGTTAGCGCTGATAAGTTATATTCCACTACTGGGGATTTTATGCTTATGGTGGTTGTTCAGTGCAGGTCTGCCAAGGCAACTGCCCGTGGCGATTGTCGACCAAGATCATAGTCAATTGAGCCGCATGTTGACTCGTCAGCTTAAGGCAAATCCAGTTACCGATCCGCAAAGTTTTACCGACTTATCCTCGGCGATAAGCGCGATGCAACAGGCGAAAGTCTACGCTATTGTGGTTTTTCCCTATGATATGAAAAAGGATTTACTTACAGGCCATAAACCTACAATTGATGTGCGCTACAACAGTCAATTTTTGCTGGTGGGTAAGTTACTTTCAAGCCAAATTCAGCTGAGTTTAGGCGACGGATTACAGCAAGTGGCGGGTTTAAAGCAGCTCGCAAATGGTACACCGAAATCCCAAGTCACAGTGAATTTAAGCCCAGTCAAAAGCCAAACAACAGCCCTGTTTAACCGAAATAACAATTACATAGGTTTCTTAGTACCGCCAGTGCTGATTGCGCTGTGGCAGTTGTTATCTATGTTAGTGATGGCAAACAGCTTAAATCGAGAGCTGCATTTAGCGCCTACCACTCAGGCCGATGGCATGTCGAATCTCTTAACTGAACATTTTTGGCCTAAGGTGTGGGCGAAAATGGTGCTGTTTACGCCGATATTGATGCTGCAGGGCGGCTTTATTTTAGCTTGGCTGTATTTGTATCTTGCTCTGCCGATGGCGGGGAGTTTAGCCCTATTATTGCTCGCGCAATTAGTCATGTTATTGGCAGTCTGGAGCTTAGTGTTATTAATATTTGTAGTGATGCGTGACAGTGCGCGGGTTATCAGCTTTTGTACCGCTTTATTTGCGCCAGCGTTTGCCTTTATGGGCATTACTTTTCCGACTCACGAAATGCCGCAATTAGCCCAGTGGTGGCGACTTATCATGCCATCGAGCCATTATATTGAGTCCCATGTTAGTATCGTGAGTTATGGCGCCACTTGGCCAAGTGTAGCGAGCCAAATCACCAGCTATTGGGGCTTTATCTGTCTGATACCTTTGATATATTTCCTGTCGCGTAAATTACTGCCTATCACAGTTAACACCAATGCTTCAGTGACGGTTTATGACTCGGACGCAGCTATATCTGCGAAGGGGCAATAGGATGAATTTATCCAATAGCGAACACGCAAACACACCACGTCAGCTCAGTCTGTGGCGACTGATCCTCACTGAATTTAAGGCCATTATTAGCGATAAAGCGATTGCTGTGACTTTATTTGGCGGTGTACTGTTTTATTCGGTTTTGTATCCTTTGCCCTATCTGAATCAAGTGCCGACCGAGCAACAACTGATCGTGGTGGACTTAGACCATTCTTCCCTAAGCCGTCAATTGATCCGTCATGCCGATGCCAGCGCAAAAATTCAAGTCATAGGTCAAGTCGGTTCGATTACCGAGGCGAAGCGTTTTATTGAGACGCGTAAGGCCCACGGCTTACTCGTGATCCCAGAAGGATTCCGCCGCGATTTATTGCTTGGTAAAGGTGTGACGCTAAGCTATGGCGGTGATGCTAGTTACTTTTTGATTTATTCCGCGGTTGTTGAAGGCTTAGTTAGCGCTGGAATGGATGCGGGAAAACAAGTGCAATTGATTGGCATGCTTGCTCAAGGACAAAATCCTAAGCAGGCCCAAGAGAGTTTAAACTCGCTTCATCTTAACAGTGTACCTGCCTTTAACCAGAGCCTAGGTTATACGCCCTATGTGGTACCTGGACTGTTCTTGCTGATTTTGCACCAAACCTTACTCATAGGTACTGGCATTTTAGGGGCTGGGCAATGGCGGCATAAAGGGTATTGGCAGCAGGTGTCACCGGTGCAATTAGTCTGTGGTCGTATTCTTGCTTTCATGTTGATTTATATCTTCTTTACCAGCTTTTATGTGGGCTATTGTTATCACTGGTATAACGTGAGTATTCAAGCGAGCCTTGGTTTAGTTGCGCTGTGGTTATTGCCGTTTTTACTGGCTACCGCCGCCGCAGGTATTGCCATGAGCACCTTGTTCACCCGCCGCGATTTACCCACCCAAGTGCTACTGCTGATCTCTATGCCTATTCTATTCGTGTCAGGTTTTGTGTGGCCGATAGCACTGATCCCAGAACCTTTAGTACTCGGCTCACAGTTTATTCCCGCGGTACCCGCGATTATGGGCATGCTAGAACTCAATCAAATGGGCGCAAGTTGGGCGAGTGTGATGCCAAAATGGCTGCAACTCTGGGGCTTATTTGCGGTATTTTTCGGCCTAGCGATGTTGGGGATTAAGCGAAGAACGAAGTTGTTGCTGATTGGTACCCATTAGTTTTTAGCGATCCCTTAGATTTATATTTATTGGCGAGTGTTAATCGTTTACTGAGGACGTAATGACGTTTTACCCACCCCCTCATAAAAGTTGCTGTTCATATTATCCAAATCTTGCTCAATCCACTGCATTTAACCCTGTTGTTATTTAACCCACCGTAAAAACTGGGCATCTGAAAGCGCACTCGCTACAATCGCCGCAATTGTGATTATAGGAGTCGACATGAGTACATCTTTACTTAACGTACCAACGGGTTTGCAGGCACGAGTGATTAGCTTGGTTGAGCAAAACTGGTTTGGTCATTTTATTTTGACATTGATTTTAATCAACGCGGTGCAGTTAGGTATGGAAACCTCAGCCAGCCTGATGGCGCAATACGGTACTTTGTTGATGAGTCTTGATAAGGTGCTGCTGAGTGTATTTGTCGTGGAGTTATTGCTGCGGATTTATGCTTATAGGGGGAAATTTTTTAAAGACCCTTGGAGTGTGTTCGATTTTACCGTGATAGTGATTGCACTGATCCCTGCATCTGGGCCTCTGGCTGTACTGCGTTCGCTACGGGTGTTGCGGGTGCTGAGAGTGTTAACAATTGTGCCATCAATGAAACGGGTCGTGTCAGCTCTGTTGGGATCACTTCCAGGATTGGCATCGATCGCCACGGTATTACTGTTGATTTATTATGTGTTTGCGGTGATCGCCACCAAAATCTTTGGGGGTACGTTTCCGGAATGGTTTGGCACCATTGCTGATTCGTTTTATACCCTATTTCAAATAATGACGCTTGAAAGCTGGTCTATGGGAATTTCGCGGCCAGTGATGGAAGTTTACCCTTATGCTTGGGTATTTTTCGTGCCATTTATTCTGGTGGCTACTTTCACTATGCTAAATTTGTTTATTGCGATTATCGTCAATACCATGCAAACCTTCAGTGACGAAGAGCATGCATTAGAGCGTGAGCAGGACAAACAAGTCTTGGAGCAGGAACAAAGACAAATGCACGAGGAGTTGAAAGCCATCAGACTCGAGCTGCAACAATTACAAACCTTGCTGCGCAGTGCTGCTGGTGATTCTTCTAATGTATCGACAAAGGGAGATATTGGTTCTGATTAAAGCAGATTGAGGATCGTGAGCTGATATCAAGTCTTGTACTTGGATTCTGTCGTTTTTCACTAAGCCATCACAGATTGCGGATCACTTAATATTTTTATTGGGTTGTCTTCTTATTGGTTTTGGGGGAGAATGCGCGCCGAAAAAATAACCGAGATACTCAGTATCTCGGTTATTTTTTATTTATGACGTATGTGTTTTAAAACAATTGAGGCCGGTAAACATCCGGAAATGATATGAGGTTCAGTTGAACCTATTTTACTGAGGAAAGACCAATGGGGCTGTTGTGTACCGGATTGTCGGTAGTTGTTGTAAATCAAGTTGTTGCATTAGCCATTAAACCTAGAGTGCAGACGGTTAGCCGCAAGCAAAAACTAATTGCAGATGCGTGCTTAGGTGTTCAACCCTGTACAATGGGGGTGTGCTGATGAGCCAACAAAATCCGGGTTTGAAGCAGACCCTCAACTTATGGCAAGTGGTGGTGATGGGGCTTGCCTATCTCACGCCGATGGCCGTTTTTGACACCTTTGGTATTGTTTCCGAGATCACCTCTGGCCATGTGGCTACGTCTTATCTATTCGCATTGGCGGGGATTTTATTTACCGCGTTTAGTTACGGTCATTTGGTACGTAAATATCCCTATGCGGGTTCAGCCTACACTTATGCTCAAAAAACCTTTAGCCCGAATGTTGGTTTTATGGTGGGTTGGTCATCGCTGCTGGACTATATGTTTATGCCAATGATCAATATGTTGCTCGCAAAAATCTATTTAACCGCCATGTTTCCCAGCGTCGAACCTTGGATCTTTATTTTCGCTCTTGTGACCATAATGACCTTGCTTAATCTCAAGGGGATTGATCTCGTCGCGAACTTTAATGGGGTGATAGTGTTTGCACAGATCGCCATTATTGTGGTGTTCATTGGTCTAATGGCCTATAGCATTTCCCTCGGTGAAGGCGAAGGTGTCGTCGCGAGTGTGCGACCATTTTATGCCGATAATATGGCGATGGCGCCATTATTTACAGGGGCGACGATTCTGTGTTTCTCCTTCCTCGGCTTTGACGGGTTAAGTTCACTGACTGAAGAAACTAAAGATGCTCAACGTGTTATCCCTCGCGCGATTGTGTTGACGGCTTTGCTCGGTGGCGTGATTTTTGTTGGCGTGTCTTATTTTTTGCAGCTCTATTTCCCCGATATTTCCCGCTTTCAACAGCTTGATGCGGTATTGCCTGAAATTGCACTCTATGTGGGTGGTAATCTATTCCAGTCCATCGTATTAGTGGCGACCACTGTTGCCGTATTGGCATCCGGTATGGCTGCCCATGCTGGGGTTGCACGGATTTTATATGTGATGGGGCGGGATAATATGTTGCCACGCAAAGGGTTTGCTTATATCCATCCTAGATGGCGAACCCCTGCATTTAATGTCTTGTTGGTGGGGGCGCTTGCGCTATCTGCCGTCTCATTTGATTTAGAAATGGCGCTAGCTTTAGTGAATTTTGGTGCTTTAGTGGCGTTCACCTTCGTGAATTTATCCGTGATTGTGCAGTTTTACCTAAGGGATCGACGTAATAAATCTTTTAGAGACCACTTACAATACTTAGTATTACCCCTGTGTGGCGCCGGCACTATTGGCGTGCTTTGGGTGAACTTAGAGCCACAATCATTAGAGTTGGGGCTTATATGGGCGGCTGTGGGAGCATTGTATTTGGCTTTACGTAGTTTCCGGTTACGCCGCGCAGTAGAGCTACAAAATTAAGAGCTATAAAATTAGTGAGAGTCATGGCTCATAGATGCACAGCTATAACTAAAGATGTGTAGTAGATCTAAGGGCCGTGGGTTGTCATCCTCTAATAAAATCCTCCAATAAAAAGACCCGCATTCGCGGGTCTTTTTAGTTTGCTTAATCACGTTTTAAAGCGATGGCACTGTGAAACCTAAGTTATCAGTGACCACATTTTTAGGGGTCGTGACTTTCACCGATACGCTGGTGTTGGCCGATGCCGTAAATTTCAGTGGTGAACCTAGACTGCCTTTCGCATACACAGTATTGGGAACCTCGAAGGTTTTAGGCGTTCCAGCACAATCCACGCAAAGTTCGATACTTGTCTGAGCTGGCATGATTTGATTCGCACTGTCGTGGACAAATACTACAAACTCAGAACTAGCACCAACGGCCACAGGCTTGATGTCATTCACACTCGGCAATAACACACCGTCTTGCATCACACTGATATAAGCCTGTGAGCCTGACATGCTCATTACTAAGGCTTTGCGGATATAGGTTTTATTGGCTTGGCCTTTGCCGCAGAGTGCGCTTTCGCATTGTGGACCGTTAAATTTACCATCGGCAAAACTATATTCTTTTGCTTGAGTATTCCAAAATGGTTCGGCTGAATTCCTAATGCCATCTTCATTGTCATCCCTAAACGCATCACCTAGATCACTAAAACCACTAGGAAGATAGGCTTCGATGTCCATACCATTGCCTGTGCATTTTTTCACAACGCCTGAATTCGTTAAACAAGCCAAGTCAGGCACAGGCGTGCCATTGATGTCTTTACTAACATCAGCATCATCAAAGATGTTATTGCCATTGGTATCGAAGAAGGTTTCGTGACCTAAGGCATAAGCGAGAATCGTGATGCGGTGATCGGGTACTCGTGCAGTTTGTGAAGTCCAAACAACGCTACATGTCCCATTTTTAGTTAAACATGATGTTGGGATCTGGCCACCTTCTGTCGTGAAGTTGACAGCAGTATCATCGGGCGCTGGATTACCAAAACTATCGGAGGCTCGTATGGTGATCGTTGCAGTTTCACCATTAAAGTCACCTGCTTCTGGATTGAATACTGTCGTTGATAGACTAAATCCAAGCTGTTGCGGCAAGCCAGTATTGACGGTCAGTTGCTCTGATTGGCTAGTGATAACTTCTTTAGTATCAGTATCAACTGCAGTAGCGACTACGCGCACTGGCGTGGGTACTGTACCGGATAATACGCGCACACTGGCGATACCTTGGGAGTTAGTCAGGCTTTGCGCATTCGCAGTGCCATTGGCAAAACTTAAACCACCGACAACCGTATCTAAGGTAAAGCTGACATTCTGTTGCGCTGCGGGTTGGCCATTGGCGCTGGTGACTTTGAAGCTGACTAAAGAGGATTCGCTTGAACCTGTGCCGCCCGCACCTTTGATGCGAATTTGTGCAGGCTCTGCCGACTCAAAACTTAAGCTGGCAAGCGTTTGACGTTGCAGAGTAAATGGGAAATTCGCCGTTAACGTCTGATTGCCAGCTACGGTTGTAGCGATGATTTGGTCGCTACGTTCACTGTTGCCACTGCAACTTGTGTCTTGGAAGGTCGAGCTCGCATTACCCGATAAGGTTGTAACTGGGGTATCGAGTGTGGCGCTATTGTTTGTGGTGCAATCTGAGCTAAAGCTGATGGATGAGGGTGTTTGTACTCGCGTAACCGTGCCGTCATTGGCCTCTAATACTAAACTTGCACTTACACCAAAACTACCGCCTGCGCTGATTTTATATTTGCCATTGGCATCGGCGGTTAAGGTGCTAGCCAGTTTACCTTCGGTAAAGTCAGCGCCATTGAATGAGCCGAGTTTCAGCGTGCCTTCTTGATTGACGGCATCTTTACTCAAGACTTCATACAAACTGCTGGTTTGCAGCGATTGACCTTGATAGTCCACAGTGACTGTTAAGGCATTTGCCCCTAATTCAGTTGCACTTGGCGTATAGGGCACCTGCGCAATACCTTGAGTGTTGGTCAACGCACTGGTTGGATTGAGCGCCGCTGAACCAGCAGTAAAGGTGACTTTAGCGCCTTCGATACCTTTGCTTTCGCTATCGAGCAATATGGCTTGTAATTGCACCGACTCATCGACTTTAAAGCGAGTGACTAAGGCTGAGCTGTTTAAAATACTGGCGCTGAGTTTGGGTGCAGCAGGAGAAGTACCATCGCTAGCACTTAAAAACTCAAAATTGCGGGTAGCTGTTAGCGCCGTTGTGGAATCATTTGGGGTTGTCGTTGCAGTAATTATCCCTGCATTGACAAGTAAATCAGGATTACTAACGATAATAATGGCTTCACCGTTATTGTCTGTTAGTTTGCTATTAGGTGTTAATACACCAAGGTCTGTCGTAAAGTCTACTTTCTGATTGCTCACTGTAGCTGAGCCTTTCTTTAACTTCGCGACTGCGCAAAAGCCTGTGTTTTTAGGGAAACTTTGGAGTGAAGTAACACTGCCGCATTCAGAACCCGATAAGGTTTTAAAGTCGATAGACAGTTTATAGATACCGTCAGTGGCATCTGTGCCACCGTTATCTTCGTCCGCAGGGCCGTTACAGGCCCCGAGTCCAAATAGTCCAATAAAAAGCAAAGCTAGGCTACATAACGTTTTGCTAAGTCGCATAAGCAACATCCTTGTGGGGCTGAAGTTAATTAGTCTTGGATTTCGCTGCGTAGATATTTAAACAGCTCTTTAGATGATTTTGATTCAGGGCCTTTGGCCAGTTCTTTGGTGGCTTGACGCACCAAAGTACGCAGTTTTTGTCTGTCTAATTGCGGATAATGCTCGACGACAGTTTGAATCTCATCATCACCTTGGGTGAGTAAGCGTTCACGCATTTTTTCGAACATCTGCAACTTCGCGGTCTCGTTGTTGTTTTTATTCAACACGATAGCGAGTGAAGCCTTGATAGGCTCAATATCAAAATTACGCATCAATTTGCCGATATACTGCATGTGACGACGATACGCCTCAGTATTGACCTTGATTTTACGTGTTTGCAGGATAGCGTCGTACAAAAACTCATCCAGCTCGATTTTATCTAGCTGAGTCTTGCTCAGTGAAACAAGCTCCATACCGACTTTTTGCACGGCTTCGCTATCACGCTTGTCCGTTGTTTTGCTGCTGACATAATCTTCATCTATGTCGTAGGGCTGTTTAAAATGTTCTGAATCACCAACAATCTTCATATAGATAAAACCTCAAGTAAATAACTGGCTAATAATAACATCTCCAGCCAAAAATCGCCTAGGTGAATGTGCCTTAGCCCATAGTCCGGCACTAATAATTAATGTGAATGGGTTTTGTGTTTGTTATGCTACGGCAATTGCCGACAACGAAAGAGTAGCTTTGTGTCTTTGAACAGAATCGATAGTGAATTAGGCGCGCTGAAAGATGCGGTGGCCGTGGCGCTGGAATATGCCAACAAATTAGGAACGAACGCTGCCGAAGTGGCGATCAGTAAACAACAAGGTTTGTCGGTTTCTACCCGTTTAAAAGAAGTTGAAACCGTTGAATTTAATAAAGATGGTGCCTTAGGGATTACGGTTTACCGCGATGGTTGCAAGGGCAGTTCATCGACGTCGGATTTAAGTCCAGAGGCCATTGCCCTCGCGGTGAAAGCGGCCGACGATATCGCCCGTTATACTTCTCCCGATCCATTCAGTGGCCTTGCCGATAAAGCCTTGATGGCAAATCAGATCCGCGATCTTCAACTGTATTATCCACAAGATATTTCCCCCGATGAGTTAGCGCAACTGGCAATCCGCGCCGAAACTGCGGCGCTCGATGCCGATCCACGTATCAATAATTCCGACGGCGCCAGTGCCAATGCTCACACCGCGGTTAAAGTGTATGGCAACAGCCACGGTTTCTTAAACGGTTATTGCAGCTCGCGTTATAGCTTGAGTTGCAGCGTGATTGGTGAAGATAGCGAAGGCAATATGCAACGGGATTACGATTACACTATCGCCCGTAAATTCAGCGAGATGCTTGCACCTGAAACGGTAGGTTTAAAGACCGCCGAGAAGACAGTAAGCCGCCTCGGTGCGCGCAAGATCGCGACGACGCGTTTACCCATTTTATTAGCGCCAGATATCGCCACAGGGTTAATCGGCCACTTTATCGGAGCGATCAGCGGTGGCAGTTTATACCGTAAATCCAGTTTCTTATTGGATTCGATCAACACCCAAATCTTCCCCGATTGGTTCAATATCGAAGAGCAGCCGCATTTACTGGGCGCACTGGCGAGCGCGAACTATGACAGTGAAGGCGTGGCGACCCAAGACAGACGCATTATTGACCGCGGCATGTTAGAAACCTATTTGCTGACCAGTTACTCGGCGCGCAAGTTAGGCTTAACCAACACGGGCCATGCGGGCGGTATTTATAACTGGACGCTTGGCCACACAGGCCAAACCTTCGACGAATTGGTGAAAGACATGGGCACAGGTTTGATTGTGACCGAAGTCATGGGCCAAGGCGTGAACATGGTAACGGGCGATTATTCCCGTGGTGCGGCGGGTTTCTACGTTGAAAACGGTGAGATCCAATATCCAGTGGAAGAGATCACTATCGCGGGTAACTTAAAAGAGATGTTCCGTGGCGTGCAAGCCGTGAGTAAGGATTTTGATTTGCGCTCATCGATTCGTACCGGCGGTATCTTGTTATCTGAAATGAAGATTGCGGGTAACTAATCCATAGTGTCACTCGTTCAGCCGTGCTGCATAGTGCGCTTAAGTCGTCTCAGTGCTTTAGTGCTAGTATTTTAGTCTTGGTAGCATGAATGTGGTTTGAGCATAAAAAAGGGCAAGCGATTAATCACTTAATCTGCTTGCCCTTTTTGTTTAACGTTCGGATTAGATCTGTTCGACCTAAAAAGCCGTGCAGTTAAAAACCATGTGGTTAAAAACGATGTTGTTAAAAACAGTGCCTTTAAAATCAGTCGTTAAAATGCATAGCTTGCGCTGAGTTCGAACGAGCGACCTGCACCGGCAATTTGGTTAAAGCCATTGGTATTATCGGCCTTAAATTCCGCTACACTTACGCCGCCCAGTGGCAGCTCATAGTAGCTGTCGAACAGGTTATTCACGGCGAAGGTGACAGTCAGATCCTGCCATTTCATACTGCTGTTCAAATTGAGCAAGGAGTAACTGTCGGTTTCATTTTCAAGGCGGCGGTCATCTACGCGATCTTTGGTCGCAACCCATTGCCATGAAAGACTGTTTTCCCATTGACCTAACTGATGTTGCAGTGCCAGCTCAGTTTGCAACGGCTTGATTTGATATAAAGGTTCATCACCTTCATCTCGCTCGCCACGGGTTACATTCACTTTGCCTAACACTTGCCATTTACCTGTGCTGGTTTCGGCAAACTGGTAGAGCGCATTAAAACGTGCGCCATAGAGATTGGCATCTAAGTTAGTGAATTGGAGAATATTGCGTTTGCCATCAGGCGAACTGGTGCGATTGAAGCTACCAATGACTTCGGCATCGACATAGTCAGTCACAGCTGTGTACCAAGCTGTGGTCGAGACTTGCCAGCTATCATCGTTATATTTGTAGGCTGCGCTCAGGGTATGGGCGGTTTCTGGTTTAAGATCCGGATTACCTACGTAACCATTACCATCACCATACCAACCTATCATAGTGGTCGCCATAGTGCCGCGGCCCCAGCTGTAACGTTCGTACAGATTAGGTGCACGATTCTTGCGGGCTAAACCAAACTCAAGTTGTTGATTGGTCGATAATTGATAGCGTGCCAGTAAGGTGGCATCGATCAGATTATCATCACGTTTTCTGTCCATCGCATTAAAGGCTTTTGCCGCTTCTGCGTCGACATTGGGCATGCCCATCATAGGCATGTTGCTATAGGCTTGGACTTCACCTGTATTGGTGGTGACATACTCAAAGCGAACGCCCGCCGATAACCACCAGCTTTGACTTAAATCTTGCTGCCATTCGCCATAAACGGCGGCGCGGCGGCGTTCACCATCGTTGATGTTGATGTAGTCATTGGGCGCCATCATAGTGCCAGGCACCGCAGGCCAAACATCGTCGAGCTGGTAGCTATAGTATTCTTGGCCGACCAGTAAGGTGCTGTCATCACCCATTGGCAAACGCCAGTGTAGTTGATAGCTGTAGTCATCACCTTCAGTGTTCATTGGCATCTTGCCGGTTTTTTCTGGGGTGAAAAAGCCCATCTCGTGTTTCACGCCGTGCCAGTTTACTTGGGCACTGAATTCACCGTCATCGTCGAGTTTGAGTTGATAACGGGCGAGGGCACCGTAACTCTTGTTATCCGTCATATCCATATATTGGTTAGCAAAACCTTGGAATGGAATATTTTGGTGGGTCAATTTGATGGCAACTTCTTGAGTCTCATCGCGCCATGCGGCTGTCAGTGCATGGTTTTGTGCGCGGTATAGAGTATCTATGACTTTATCGCCATTGCCATCTTTATAGCTGTTGGCATCTTCATAGGCGCCTTGATAGCTAAGGCTGACATTTTTGCTGGCAACTGTGGCATTGGTGCCGAGTAGCAAGGTGTCGCTCACACTGCGATATCCCGTTGAGATATCACCGCTATTCCACTTGATGCTATCGCTTTCACCAAATTTAGGGTTAAGGCTGCTAACCTTAATCACGCCCGCAATATTGTCGCCACCGGCACTGACTGGCGATACGCCCGCAATCACTTCGGCTGCGGTGACTTGATTGGCGGAAATATAGGACAGCGGTGGATTCATTTGGTTTGCACAGGAGGCAGTAATGTCCGCACCATCGACCAGCACTTTGATGCGATCGCCCATCATGCCATTGAGGATAGGTAGGGCCGATACGCCGCCCGCTTCGGAGAAATCGACTCCTTGCCCTTTCAGTAGATTTTCAGCCGAACCTAAGGCGTTACGGTTTTCGGTCTGTTGGCCATGGACCTCTAAGCGTTCAATATTGGCTAATTCGCTGTCGTCAGCCATGGCCTGTGGCGCTAGTGATAAACCCATGGCGATTGCGAGGGATGAGGAAATTACTGAAGTTTTAAACGGGTGAGATAAATACGCAGAATTTGCAGCCATCTTATTGTCTTCCATTCACTTGGATTAATTGCGCTGCATTATAAAGAGCATCTCAGTGTGGCAGGTGCGGCATATTGTCGCAGAGGGTAACAAAGCGAGTTAAAACATCAGAATATGGCTTGAGCAGAAGACAAGTTTTCCACTTTTTAATCAGTTAGGCATGATTCTCTTAGCTCTTTATTGGTACCTCAATTGATAAGAGGTCCAATAGAACTCTGCGTTAGCGGTACTTTTTGTGATTTAAGCTAGCCAAAATACTTGCTATACAAGCGCTGAGTTTCACCTTGGGAATCCATGGCGGCGAGTGCTTTGGCAAATTCAAAGACTTTAGAATCTGGTGTTAACACTGTGGGACTGTTATCTGGGCTGATGGGGATATCGGCGCGATAGTTGGGGTTGTGTTTACCGCGGTAGTGGCGGCTTTTTTTCGAGAAACCGAGGTACATTTCCTGCGGTAATTCGCTGTAGTGATAGTGGAGTTTAAACTGGCTTTGGTCACGATTTTTGAGGTAATAATACAAAGTGGTTTGATCATAAATAAAAAAGTCACCTTGGTTTGAAAGTAAATAATCCAAGGCTTTAGGGACGGTTAGCTCAGGCGGTTTGCGTACCTTAATTTTGTCGGGTAAGCCGCCAAAGTCATAACTGCCGGGGGCGATTAAGAGGGTCATCTCATTATGGGCTAACTGTTCAATGGAGCGAATATCGGCGGCGCCAGCACGGCTAATGCCAATCGCACGTTGTGAAAGTCCATTGGGGATAAAATGCGCGTATTGAGCCCGCTCTTCGGTGAAATTAAGGCCGGGATAAAAATCGATATTGCCGAGTTTGAGATCCCGCAGAATACGTAATTTAGGTGCGCGTACCACATTGAGTTTGCAGCCAATCTTGTTCGCCGCCGCTTGGTAGAGTTCGTGATAAAATCCCGTGTTATTGGACTCGTCTCCGATAAAGGGTAAGCGTTCGCTGGTGCGATACCCCATGGTCATCACGCAGGAGTCTGAACTGGAAAAAGCACTGGCAAGCGGGGCTTGAAGTGTTATCAGTAAGAGCAGTGCGCCGAGCCAAGGTTGAGCGACTAACACGGATGCCAAATTGATCTCCTTATCTGTCGATTACAAAGTGTAACCTGAGTGCCAATAAAGGTTATGGCAAAATCCACTCACTAAACCTATTAATAAAATCTTATTGATTATTAAGCTAATATATTATTTTTATTTAAATAATCTATCATACTTTCCTACTAGTCAAAGTCATTTTTTATGTTGGAGTGCACAAACTCTGTACATCTGATTTGATTGCGTTATAGTTTGCGCTGTTAGGCTATGGGCTTAACTTTCATTAAGCAGTGAGGCATAAAATGACTAAGCAAAAACCGCAAAATATGCCCTTAGAACACGAAAGTGGTCGAGGCACCATTACCGACAACGCACTAAAAGCGTTAGTGACGAGTCCCTTGTTTAGGACCCGCACCGAGAAAGCGAAAAAGGGCAAAGGGTCATACGACCGTAAAGCACAAAACCGAAAGGGGCATCAGCACAAGGGCGATGCCCCTTTTGACTTTCTAGGTCTGCGCTTTTGTTAATCTGCTTTTTACTGTTTTAGTTCGCTGCTTTAGTCTGCTGTGTTAGTGCCTCGTTAATCCTGCCAATTCATGCTCCTCCACCTGCCTTTACGCCAATCTTTACGCTTAAATCAGCCTTATTATTGATACTCCTTGTTGGAGGTTAATTGTACTTTCGCCCTGAGCGAGTATGGTGAACGCTTAGAGCGTTTTAGCGAAGGAGATGCACATGGCACAGCAATATCGAGTTGAACACGACACTATGGGTGAGGTGAAAGTCCCCGCCGATTGTTATTGGGGCGCACAAACCGAGCGTTCGCGGCAGCACTTTCGTATTGGTGCTGAGGCATCTATGCCTGTCGAAGTGATCCACGCTTTTGGCTATTTAAAGAAAGCCGCAGCCATTACCAATCAACAGCTTGGCGTCTTGCTCCAAGATAAAGCTCAACTGATTTCCCAAGTGTGCGATGAGCTGATTGCAGGCGAACTCGATGCGCAATTTCCTTTAGTGATTTGGCAAACGGGCTCGGGCACGCAAACCAATATGAACGTCAATGAGGTGATTGCCTATCGCGGCCATGTGCTCTCGGGTGGGCAACTTATCGATGCGGTTAAATGCTTGCACCCCAATGATGATGTTAACTGCTCGCAATCCTCCAACGATACCTTTCCCACCGCCATGCACATTGCCGCCTATCGCCAAGCCGTTGAGCTCGTTTTGCCCTGCATGAGGTTATTGCAGCAGAGTTTACAGAAGAAGGTCGAGGAGTTTGCGCAAATCGTTAAAATCGGTCGCACGCATTTTATGGATGCAACACCGTTAACCTTAGGCCAAGAGTTTTCGGGTTACGCCGCGCAGTTAAGTCATGCCATCGAAGGCATTGAGCACAGTCTCAAGCGTGTAGCCGAGTTAGCTTTAGGTGCGACCGCCGTGGGCACTGGGCTGAATACACACAAGGATTACGCCGTTAAGGTGGCGGACAATATCGCAAAACTCACGGGCTTGCCCTTTGTGACGGCGCCGAATAAGTTTGCTGCCCTTGCTGCCCACGATGAATTAGTCTCCCTGTCGGCGGCCTATAAAGTGGCGGCGGTTAGTTTAATGAAGATCGCAAATGATATTAGGATGTTAGGTTCTGGCCCGCGCTGTGGCATTGGTGAGTTATTACTGCCTGAAAATGAACCCGGTTCGTCGATCATGCCGGGAAAAGTGAACCCGACTCAGGTCGAGGCTATGACTATGGTGTGCGCGCAAATCATGGGTAATGATGTTGCCGTTGGGATTGGCGGCAGCAATGGTCAGTTTGAGCTCAATGTGTTTAAGCCGATGATTATTGCCAATGTGCTGCAATCGGGGCGCTTATTGGGGGATGCTTGCCAATCGTTTAATGATCATTGCGTGGTCGGCATAGTGGCGAACGAGCCACAAATCGCGCTGCATGTGGAGAACTCACTCATGTTAGTGACGGCGCTTAATCAACATATCGGTTATGAAAAGGCCGCTAAGATAGCCAAAAAAGCCCATAGCGAGCATAAGACACTGCGCCAAGCGGCATTAGAACTTGAGTTTGTCACGGCAGAAGAATTCGAGCTTTGGGTCGATGCCAATAAGATGTTGGGACCCGATGCTTAATGCTTAATTCATAACGTCTCATCCTAGCTGCTGATAAATCAGCGAAATTGAGGCTGGCAATGAATCAAGATAGTGATCCAAGATAATGAAAAGAAACAGTGTGATGAGATAGTGAGGCCAAACAGTGGAGTAAGGATGGTGAAGCATTCGCAGTGTTAATGTTTACGGTGCATCGAATGATAAAAAACAAAAAGCGAACCAGAGGTTCGCTTTTTGAGTCATAGCCTGTCCTCTATCAGAACAGCTTAGTCTTGGGAGTCAGCATCTACCACTTCAGCCCACAGATCGTGTTCATCTGAATGGGTGATGCGGGCACGAACCAACATACCGGGTTCCAGCTCAGTTTCACCATTGATAAACACCATGCCGTCGATTTCAGGTGCATCGGCGAAGCTGCGGCCAATGGCGCCTTCTTCGTCGACATCGTCAATCAGAATATCTAAAGTACGGCCAACGAAACGGGCTAAACGCTCGGCGCTGATCTCGGCTTGGAGTTCCATAAATCTGTGGTATCTGTCTTCTTTAACTTCTTCGCTGATAAGCTCGGCGATAGTGTTGGCGACAGCGCCATCGACTTCAGAATACTTAAAGCAACCTACGCGATCAAGACATGCTTCTTTTAAGAAATCGAGCAGGATTTGGAAATCCTCTTCGGTTTCACCAGGGAAGCCGACGATGAAGGTTGAGCGGATCACTAGATCGGGACAAATTTCACGCCAGCGTTGAATCGCTTCTAACTGACGGTCAACACGGCCTGGACGCTTCATCATCTTGAGAATGCGCGGGCTAGCATGCTGCATTGGAATATCTAAATACGGCAGGATCAAACCTTCCGCCATTAGCGGGATTAAATCGTCAACCCATGGGTAGGGATAGATATAATGCAGACGCACCCAAGCGCCCATTTTACCCAGTTGGCGCGCTAGGCTAGTAATGTCTTGCTTGACTGGCATACCGTTCCAAAAATCGGTACGACCGCCTTTGTCTTTGCCGTAGGCCGAGGTGTCTTGGCTCACAACTAGAATTTCTTGTACGCCTGATTCCACTAAACGCTTAGCTTCATCTAAGATGCTGCCCGCTGGGCGGCTGTCGAGATCGCCACGTAGCGAAGGGATAATGCAGAAAGTACAACGGTTGTCGCAACCTTCTGAAATCTTTAAATAAGCGTAATGCTTAGGCGTTAACTTAACCCCAGTTTGTGGGATTAACGAGGTGAAAGGGTTGTGCTCTGGCTTAGGCACATATTTATGAACGTGCTTCAACACCGCTTCGTAGCTGTGTGGGCCAGTGATTTCTAACACATCTGGGTGCACTTCGCGGATTTGGTTTTCTTTGGCGCCAAGGCAGCCAGTGACGATCACTTTGCCGTTTTCTTCTAAGGCTTCACGCACAGCATCCAGAGATTCTTCCACCGCAGCATCGATAAAGCCGCAGGTATTGACGATAACTAAGTCGGCATTGTCGTAGCTATTAGTGACTTCGTAGCCGTCGATGCGTAACTGAGTCAGAATACGCTCTGAATCCACGAGGTTTTTTGGGCAGCCCAAAGACACGAAACCGATGCGATTCCCAGTGGTAACAGCATTAGTGCTTGCTGCTTCTAATGTTTTGACTGGGATATCAAGCGTGGTCGTTTGCTTGGGTTTAAAAGTTTCAACTGTCATGGTTTCTCGCTGAGGTATAAGCCGCCTTAAAAAAGTTGGCGGATTATACCTGAAGTGATTAAAAGGTACAGTAGCTTTGGCTGAAAAGTGTACAACTGGGGCGCTGAATATGCCAGTTAACCCTAAGGCCTATTTTGGGTGTGGATATAGGAAGACAAGCCAAAGATCCAAGGTCGAACTCATCTGGATAAAAAGCGCTAAACATTTTTCAGAAAAATTAACCCTTTTTAAAATTGGCCGCGTTTATAGGGACAAGAGACAATTTCTTGATGCTGTTACATATTGGCACAAGTATTGGCACTTTTTACTGATAGCCTAAGCGCTAAATAAGCGACACAGTCGTTTTAGCCGTCTCGTTTTGAATATGCGTTCTATTTGAAGTGGTTTAGGTATAAGCACATTATTTTGGAGTAAGTTATGAAAAATTCTCTTTTAGCGGTATTGGTGGCGGGTGGTCTTTTTTCTAGCGCGTTTATGGCGCCAGCGGTACTCGCCGCTGAGGTCGATTTCCCGCATATTGAAACCATGGGTGTGAGTCAAATCCAAGTCGAGCCTGATATGGCGGATGTGAATGTGGAAGTGGCCGTGACCGAAAAAACCGCTAAAGCCGCCAAGGATAATTCCGATGCCGCCGTGGCTAAGTTTATCGCCCGTCTCACCACAGCGGGTGTGACTAAAGATCAGATCCAGAGCGCGAATTTAAATCTTCAACCGCAATATGTGTATGTGGAGGATAAGGCACCTGAGCTGACGGGTTATACTGCCAGTCGCCAAATTACCGTGACGGTAACAGACTTAAGCCGCTTGAACGCTATTTTAGATTCAGCCTTAGAAGAGGGCATGAATCGGGTCAATAACATTGCCCTTAAGTCGAGCAAAGAAGCTGAATACGTCGCCAAGGCACGTCAAGCTGCGATTGTGGATGCCAAACAAAAAGCCGAATCTTTGGCTAAAGGCTTTGGTGAAAATCTCGGTAAGATTTGGCAGATCCGTTATTACGATCAACGCCCTGTGCAACCTGTCATGTTGCGTATGAGCGCTAAAGCCGATGCCATGGGCGCCGCCGAGAGCTATCAGTACGGTCAAGTGAGCATAGAAGATAGAGTTGAAGTGGTTTATAAACTGAAGTAAATCAGTCTGAGGCCTATGGTGATGGATGAAGCTCCTATTGGGATTCATCCATTTTTTTTATGTCGTTTACAATCGTTTTATATTTTTGGAAATAGCATTCTTCACTCTAATATGTGATGGATTTTATTAGGATGATGAACAGTAAAAACTGGCAAATTTAAGTATTTATCCTCACACTAGTAAGGTTAATGTTTAGGAGGCCGTTTATGGATTTTCCCGCTCGAATAAAGCAACAAACTTGCATGGATTGCTTAAGTGGTAAGTCATTAGGATTTGAAATTCGAATGGCATTTCAACCTATTATCCATTGGCCTAGTCGTGAGATTAGCGGTTATGAAGCTCTGGTCAGAGGCCCTGATGGTGAAGGGGCTGCGTGGGTGTTTGAGCGGATTAATGAAAATAATAAATACTATTTTGATCAGGCTTGCCGTGTTAAAGCGATAGAAACCGCTTCAAAGCTGGGACTCGATAAGATGCTCAGTATCAACTTTTTACCTAATGCCGTATATAACCCTGAGACCTGTATCCGCGCGACGATTGAAGCCGCCGACATGTATGGGTTTGATATTCACAAAATCATGTTCGAAGTGACTGAGGGCGAGCAAATTGTCGATCGGGCAAAATTAGTCCGTATCTTCGAGAGCTATGCTAAGCGTGGTTTTATCACGGCAATCGATGATTTTGGCAGTGGTTTTGCTGATTTAAGCTGGCTCGAAGCCCTGCGCCCTCAAGTATTAAAACTTGATATGACCTTGATCCGTGATATCGATCTCGATAGAGAAAAGCAGTTAGCTGTGGATGAAATACTGCGTATTTGTTTAGAGCTTAATACAAGAGTTTTGGCCGAAGGCATTGAGACAGAAGCCGAACTTAATTATCTCGCTGGAATAGGGATTGAGTATTTTCAGGGGTATTATTTTGCCAAACCACAACTCGAATATTTAAGTTCCTATGATGAGCTGAGCTTTCACGCCCCAAAGTAAATGGTTAGGTGGATTGATATCGTTGCACGATTAGAGTGATAACACGTGCTGAGACTCGATGGATAATTCTTTGTTTCTGATATCGGCTAACTGATATATCATGCGCCACCTAAAATTGCCCTTGTTACCTATTCGCTACTATGTCTTCCAACGCGCTCTATACCGATTTATCCGGTTATTACGATTTAATGTGTTCCGATATCAACTACCAGCAACAGAGCGCGAGTATCCATCGTCTGCATCAGTTCCTCGGCAATAATGGTAAGCAACATCTTGATTTAGCCTGTGGCACTGGTCCGCATGTGCGGCATTTTATCGACCTTGGTTATCAGTGCAGTGGCCTTGATATTAATCAGCCTATGCTAGACATGGCCATGCGTCGTTGTCCTGAAGCTCAGTTTAACCTCCAAGATATGACGGCTTTTTATTTAGAAGAGCGCGTCGATTTGATTACCTGTTTTTTATATTCCATCCATTACAGTGCTTGCATCGAACGCCTTAAAAGCTGTATCGCCAGTGTGCATAGCGCACTTAATGACGGTGGGCTGTTTTGTTTTAATACTGTCGATAAGCACAGAATCGATAACACCAGTTCGGTTAAGCATTTTGCCGAGTTTGATGGTAGCCATTTCGCCTTCGAATCCGGCTGGCATTACAGTGGGCAAGGTGAGAAACAGTCATTAAAGTTGAGTATTGCCAAAAGCAGTCAGCCGTTTGCTGAGGTCTCGCCTTTACCTGTCTCTGATATGAAAGGCTTAAGCTCGCTGGAAGCCGGGTTACACGCCGCAGGTTTGCAAGAAGTGGGCTTACAAGAAGTCCACAGTATTGAGCAATGGCAAGACCAACATGCTATGGTCGCTACCAGCTTCACTGAGCTGCAGGAATTGTTAGCGCCCTATTTTGAAGTGCATGTTTTCGAACACGATTATGAAAGAATTGTCCCGTGGGATTTAGCATCAGGTAACGCGCTGTTTGTTTGCGTGAAGATTTGACCTTTTGTTGAAGGTTGGTAACAGAAGGCCTGCTCATAATGTCACTGTTACTCGTTAAATCTCGCTTCTCTTTCAGTCTGTTTTTATTTAAACCCAAATGAAAGTAGTAGACTTCACTCCTGATTTTTCATCAAGAGTCGACCAAAAGGGGAAGGTACCAGTTCCCCTTTTGGATATTCCTTGCCAAATAACGTCCATGCTTAATAATCAGTTCATCATCCATAACTCTTGTTCATAACGCTGCCGCACAGTATTCCCGTTAAAGCTGCTTTGATAAACTTGCTTTAATAAAGAAGCCGCACAATAGAAATGATAATAGAATTAATTGAATGTAATAAAATTGTATGTTTATTTTATTGCCTATGAAATAGTTACAATTTCACAGGAAATAAATACATTAAGACAGAATTAGCACGGCTTTAGTGTAAGTATGAAAAAAGTTTCATGTGTTTTATAAAAATAGTTAACTTGAATTTAAAATATTAAAATAAATATATCGCATTGATAAGTAAGGTTATTGTTTTCATTATGTATTGAACTGAGTGTGGTTTTGCGAGGTTGGCATTATTTTTGTAATGTCCTTAGTGTATTTAAATAATTAACTAGGAGTACTTTATGAAAAATCCCATTCTTACTTTAGCTGCCATTATTTCTTTAGCCTCTTTTAGTGCATATTCTCATGCAGATAACATGAGCAACAGTGATGCCGCAGAAAACGGAATCTATGTCGGCGCTAACTACGGTTATTTAAAAGTCGATGGCGATGATGATTTTGATGATAATAGTGATGTAATGCAGGGCCTTGTTGGTTATAAGTTTAATAAATACCTTGCTCTTGAAGGTAGTTACATTAACTTTGGTGATTATGGTAATGGTTTAGCCAATGCCGAAACCGATGGTTATACGGCAGCCCTTAAAGTCATGCTTCCCATTGCAGACCGAGTAGAGCTATATGCTAAAGGTGGTCAGTTATGGTATTCGACAGATTATGACGTCGTCGGTTTTTCTGGCAATGACGATGGTGAAGGTGTATTCGCCGGCGCCGGTGTGGCATTTAAAGTCACAGATCGATTTTTAATTAATGCTGAGTACACTTGGTATGATGCAGATATTAATGTCGATAGCGTCGCCAATGGCGGAAAAACAGATACAGACTTTAATCAAGCCAGTATCGGTGTTGAATATCGCTTCTAATTATTCGTTGTTAATATTTATAATTTAAATATTAATTATCTAGGTGTGACACGTTAAGTGTCACACCTTTTTTATATTACTAATAAGCCCCTCCGAGTTTTTATTTTTTAAATCAAAGTCAAAATCAACGTCGTGGGGCTTCACCCCACACCCGACCAAAAGGGAAAAAACGCCTATTCCCCTTTTGGAAATCCCCCGGCGTCCCTAGCGAAGTTACATGCATTAGTTAGTGGCTTCGTGCTTATTCGAAAATAGCTAACGCTTCCGATGGCTCCGCTTTACATCCATGTAAAGCACCCCAGTTCGGCAGTCCCTGCCTCTCGCTCATAAGCGCGAAAATCACCGATTTTCATTCGCCCCTTCCCCCTGAAAGCTATGCAGACGTCCTGTTTGCATCACACTATTTTCTTCAACACCCTTCAACACCCTTCAACACCCTTCAACACCCTTCAGCAACTTCGCAGGATAAGTTGAACTTCTGGGGTCTTGGAGTCTGCTGTTAAACCTAAAAGAGTTATGCATATCCTATCTTTTAAGCAAATTGCTATACGCACTTTATTGCGCTGTTTGCTCTTTATTAATATGGTAAGCAGCAGAACCATAAATAAAGTGAAATATTGAAGCGACAGCAAATAATATTAGTTGAATAATACCTATATTCTGACTCGGCATGACCAACATCAAAACGTACACAACTATATTGATTGTCAAACCAAGACATACCAAAAAAGTGATGTTAAAGGTTATCCCTGGCATTTTTTTAGACTTACTAGTTGCTGCTAGCGCAGTCGTTAATTTTACAATAAGCTGACCATAAATAATGCTTGATGCAATTGACCAATCTGAAAGTAACAAAAGTTCACTAGTTTGATCTTGTGCAAACTTAACAATTGTAAGAATAACAAATGGCAATATAACAAATAAATACGATGCCATTAAATACATTGCTGCACCCTGTGGCTTACGCTTCATCACTATTGTACTCTAAATCTAAATCTAAATTTTTCTGTAATTCTTCGCTTCTAATTTGGCGTTCTACGTGTAATATTTTGTGATTTGAAAAAGAGAAGCGCTTTGCACCTTTTTCCTTATGGGCTTCATATGACACTAATGCAATAATTGCATCACCTGGGTCTATATGTGCCAATTCTCTATTTTGATATCGCTTGAGCCATTGTTCATCTAATAAGGGGGCTGAAAAAGATTTACATCTTTCAATGCTTTTAAAATCCCACATGGCATCACCAAAAAAAACAGGCTTTTTGATTAACAAAGTCTCTGTCGTTTTTACCTCTCGAAGAATTTCAATAAATAAAGAACTAGGGTCTTTATCAAATCGAATTTTAGTATTTAAATATACAAGATTACTGCATCCAGATTTTATATCAATAGTTTCACCGTCTATTAGTCTTTCTGAAGCTTTCACAAGTTTTTTAACACCTTCGGCTAAGCGTACTCTGTTAATGTTTAACTCATTTGGAAATCTAATGTCTATAGAGCTTTTTACTCTATCTTCTAAGTGTGTAGCTATTTTTTCAATGTCTTCTTCAGAATCTATTTCATCAAGTTCAATCATAGAACCTGCGATATATTCTGGGATTTTACATAGTGTTTTACTGAAGGATTTTATGATTGATGCACAATTTAATACAGCCTTAATAGATCCTTTTTCAACAGCTGATAATTGATAAGAAAAATCAGCTTCAGGATCAATACTGTGGCCTACGACATGCACTAATTCTTCAAAAGCACTTACGTATCCAGCCATCGCGAGAAAGACACGATCTGCGCTACCCGTTGCAGGTTTATAATCTAGTCTAATTTCAAAAATTCCATCTTCTAACATAAATTCCTCGGAAATAGCTGATTACGATTGTGCGTATAACATTTGTATCGTGTGCATGCGCATAATATCACCTCAGACCACTTGGTAAATTTATTCACAAACTACTGATTTAAAATTCGATTTATACAATAGCAAAAATCATTCTGGGTAGAAAGTACGCATGCGCATGATTTCTGCTCGTTTTGTTTAATGCATTGTTCATAACCAGTTGAATATCAAAGATGGGACATGCATATTTTTTTTTAATCATGGTTTTAACGAGCCAGACATTGTTAAATTTCCTGATTGCATGCTTGTTAGAAGGCATACAGATTACTAGATGGGTTGGCGGGATTAAGCATTGGCATGTAAGTGACCGTTGACGGCATGGATGCCGTCGTCGAGCCCTCATGGATGAGTTTATGGCGTGTCACTGGAATGACAGTGCTTAATTATCAGCGGTGTATTGGTTAAGTTTGTGAATGACTTAAACAAAAAGGCGCCTAAGCGCCTTTTCTACTATTCAGTTATGGGTAAACCACCCAAAACCTCAGATTTGATTACAACTTTCTATTACACAATCAGATCATACTCATCTTTGAGTATCTTAATAATATCTGCCTTTGGATTCGCTGGCAGCGGGATTGGAGCGCCAGTCACTTTCTCGGCAACGCCGGTGTAAGTGCGTGACACTTGCATCATGGCCTCAAGTGGCAGGTCATTGTCGCGGGCGAGGGCTTCACGCTCTGGCATTCTGTCTTTGTTGAGCAGCACATCAGGATCAGGGAAATGATTTAGCAGGAACTGGCGGAAACCCTCTTTGGAGTTTTCCAAAATCTTGCCATCGCGGTAGGCGGCGCCGTCCCAAATACGTGATGAGTCTGGGGTGCCGACTTCATCCATATAAATCAGCTTTGAGTTGCCATCTTTGTCGGTCACATAGCCAAACTCGAACTTGGTATCGACAAACACTTGATCAATGTCGGCCAGTGCTTTTGAAATCACTTTAAAGCCATCTTTTAACAGCTTCTCGTACAGGTCGATATCTTCTAACTTTTCAAAGCCAAAGGCTTGGTAGTTGGCTTCGATATCGCTGCGGCTGATGTTCACGTCATCTTGGGCTGGCACGCCTGGGATGCCGGTTAAAATACCCTTAGTCGATGGAGTGATTAACAGCTCAGGGAGCTTTTGATCTTTCTCTAAGCCTTCTGGCAATGTGATGCCACAGAATACGCGCTCGCCCTTAGAGTAAGCGCGCCACATTGAGCCTGTGATGTACTGGCGGCAAATAGCTTCGACCTTAATAGGGCGAGCTTTTTGGACTATCCATACGAACGGGTGCGGGATATCCAAAATATGGCTGTCTGCTAGGCCGTTTTCGGCGAACAGTTTAAACCAATGGTTAGATATCGCGTTTAATGCCGCGCCTTTACCGGGAATGCCTTTGAGGCCACCTTCACCGTGGAAGATACAGTCGAAGGCTGAGATACGGTCGCTGATCACCATGATGGCGAGCGGGGTATCTTCGGGGACGTTATAACCCTTGGTTTTGATTAAACGGCGGCTGTCGGCATCGGTTAGCCAGTAAACGCTGCGAACCTTGCCGCTGTGGACTGGGCTGTCGGTGCGGATTGGCAAATCGTTATTCACGGCTAATACGGAATCAGCAAGACTCATGACGAGTATTCCTTAGGATAGAGAGTGTAGGGATAAGGTTTTTATAAGTGTCGGTTTGCAGATGGACTATGGCGTTAGCAACAGCCAGATTCATTGCAACCGCTTTATTATTCGCGCTTGGCTTAGGGCGTAAATCGCTCAGCCAGTTTGCGGGATTTGATGTTAAATCTTGAACAGCAAAAGTCGTATTTTCGGGCGGTGTTTGAATTGTGTTGGGTGGAGATAATGCAAGGGAGGGAACAAACGCAGGGCAAGGTTGGCACCACAGTGAAAGTGGTCTGCGAAAGCGGGCTGGGCCCGTGCCATTTTGCTCGAAAATGCTAACCATTAATCCGAGAGAACCTTGTTCTAGACTGCCGCGAAAAAGTGGCGACATTCTACCTTTTTTGACAAAATTTGCCACGGCTATTTGCATCGCTCTTTGCACAGATCTTTACATAGCCCTTTACACTGCTCTTTATATAGTTCTGTGGCTTGAATCTAGCGGGTATAAGGATTTGCAAGGGAATCACGCGCTAACACTCAGTGCTGAGCATGATGGAGGGCTGGTGTTCTGCGGACGAGCTAATGTTGAAGGGCTGTATTTTAGCGCGCTGATATGCGAGCTTATGATGTAGCTGCAGCCGACAAGACCATCAAGCCAAATATCCAATGGAGGGAATATGAGCACAAGTCAGCATGTACATAATGATAATCAACGAGAGCTAGTATTAGAGCGGATTATCGATGCGCCGCCAGAAAAGCTGTTCCGCGCGTGGACCGAGCCAGAACTCCTTAAAATTTGGTTTACGCCAAGGCCGTGGACTGTGGCTAGCGCGAGCTTAGATGTGCGTGCCGGTGGTTCAAATGTGATCGTGATGCGCAGCCCTGAGGGACAGGATTTCCCGAATCGTGGCGTGTATCTCGAGGTGGTTGAGAATGAGCGCATCGTATTTACCGATGCCTTTACTGAGGCTTGGGTGCCGTCCGATAAAGCCTTTATGACGGCAACCATTACGTTTGAACCTATAGATGGTAAGACCAAGTACACTGCGCGGGTGCTGCATTGGAATAGCGAAGATAGGCAGAATCATGAGGATATGGGGTTTCATCAGGGTTGGTCTAAGGCGACCGATCAGCTTGAGGAACTCATCGCGAGCATTTAGCCGGTGAGTCTCAAGCCTCGTATCAGAGAGTCAATAATAAGCAGTATCTAGCCCAATTGCCCTGCATATTTTATTGCTGGGGATTGGGCAGGATTAGAGGTGTTATGTCGTCACAGAAAGAAGTCTTGCAGCTTACACAATCAGTGCTTGCGCCATCGCAACTAGCGCAAAGCGAGGCTTTGCAAGGCAATAGTTTTTTATCAAAACAGTTCAATGGCTTGTCGGAATTAGCACAAGATCTACAGGGCATCGAGTTTGAGGATTGCTACTTTCAAGATTGCCATTTTAGCGAGAGCACTTTCCGTAAATGCAAGTTTATCGATTGCCGCTTTGTGCGTTGCAACTTAAGTTTAGTGAAAGTGCCCCAGTGTCAGTTCAGCGGGGTGGAGTTTGAAGAATGTAAGTTAGTCGGTATCGATTGGACCCGCGCCGCGTGGTCGCGTTTATCCTTTGCCGCGCCCTTTTCCTTTAAGCAATCCATCTTAAATGATTGCTCATTTTTAGGTTTGTCCCTCGATGAAATTATCATCGAAGAGTGTAAGGCCCACGATGTCGATTTTCGCGAGGGCAGTTTTAATCAAGCCAATTTCACCTACACGGATTTTAGTCATAGTCTGTTTGGCCGAACTCAATTATTGGAGGCGGATTTCAGCGAGGCATCCAATTACGATATCGACATTTTTAACAATAAAATCAAAGGCGCTAAGTTTAGCCGCGACGAAGCGATTCGGCTACTCAACTGCCTCGATATAGAATTAATGGATTAAGGATTATGGTAGGTTTTCGTTCAGCTTTTCACTCAGCATAGTGATGCTCATCCCACGAGTGTTATCGCAATTGATTGAAATGTCAGTTTTCTTCTCAGCCGCCAGTATCCAAAGCTGGCGGCTTTTTCTGTCCGTTTTTTAAGACCTATTGATCTTATTCACGTATTTCAAGGTCAGTCTTAGGTTTTAGTTGCGGTAGATCACACCGAGCTTCCCCATGTGGTTTACCACAATACCCACCTACCTCTTTCGGGATAACAATCTCTGTGGATGAGCAGTGTATTCAGCGTATGCCGTGTATTTTGAAGATATGGTGGCGCTGTTTTAACGCTTTATAACTAAAAAAGTAATCAAATCAGTGAGCAAACCTCTGCTCGATGGCGTCCAATGTGGCGACTGACGGGTGGGATGAGCGTGATGGAGGTAACCATGATTGAGCTTAATAGGCGAACCTTTTTAAAGGGAGCAGGAGCGAGCAGCGCCACGTGTGCGCTGGCCAGTCTGCTGCCGGGCAGCTTAGCGGCATTAGAGAATAAGCAGCTAAAGGGCATGGGCAAAGACATTGCCAGTATTTGTGAAATGTGTTCGACTCGCTGCCCGATTTCGGCGCGGGTGATTGAGGGCAAAAACGTCTTCATTAGTGGCAACAAGGCCGCTAAATCTTTTGGCGGTAAAGTGTGTGCCCGTGGCGGCGCAGGCCATAGTTTATTGTACGATCCACAGCGTATCGTTAAACCGTTAAAGCGGGTCGGTGAGCGCGGCGAAGGTAAATGGGCTGAGATCAGTTGGGATGAAGCTTATAAATTAATTGCTGAAAACCTCAATAAAATCAAAAAAGAACATGGCCCAGAAGCCGTGGCATTCTCGTCAAAATCTGGCTCACAAGAAAAGCATTTGTTTCACCTTGCGACCGCCTTTGGTAGTCCAAATACCTTTACCCACGCGTCGACTTGCCCAGGTGGTTATGAAATTGCCGCTAAGGCTATTTTTGGCACTAAGGTCAAACGTGATTTAAGTAATTCTAAATACATCATTAACTTCGGCCATAACCTGTACGAAGGCATCAATATGTCCGAAACCCGCGGCATGATGGCGGCGCAAATGGACAAAGGTGCCAAGCTGGTGGTGTTCGAGCCAAGATTCTCCATTGTGGCCGACAAGGCCGATGAATGGTATGCCATTCGCCCCGGTACCGACGTGGCCGTCGCCTTGGCGTTATGCCATGTATTGATTGAAGATAATCTTTACGACAAGGCATTTGTCGCGCGTTATGTGGAAGGTTTCGAAGCCTTTGCCGCCGAAGTGAAAGCTTATACCCCTGAATGGGCTGAAACCATCTCCGATGTGCCTGCCAAAGACATCCGTCGTATCGCCCACGAATATGCCGCTAAAGCGCCCCATGCAGTGGTCGATTTTGGTCACAGAGCCACCTTTACCACCGAAGAGTTTGAGATGCGCCGCGCCCTTTACGCCGCTAACGTCTTGATTGGTAACATCGAGCGTAAGGGCGGGATTTATATCGGCCAGAAACCCGGTGATTACAACAAGCTTGCCGGTGAAGCGGTTGCGCCCGTATTGGCAAAACCTGGCGTGAAAGACATGCCAAAACCAGCAGCGAAACGTATCGATCAGGTGGAAGAACAGTACGCCATGATGTGGACATCGGGCGGCGTTTACCAAACTATTCTCGATGCCACATTAAGCGCTGTTCCTTACCAGTTACACGGCTGGGTGATGTCACGCACTAACCCAATGCAAACCATGACAGACAGGGCGCGCGTTGTTGAAGCGATGAAAAAGCTCGACTTTATCGCCGTGTGTGATGTGTATATCAGCGAAACCGCCGCCTATGCGGACGTGATTTTACCTGAGTCGACTTATCTTGAACGTGATGAAGAAATTGCTGATAAGTCAGGTAAAAATCCGGCCTATTATGTGCGCCAACGGGTCGTTGAAACCTTAGGTGATACTAAGCCTTCTTGGCAGATCTTTAAGGATGTGGGTGTGGCTATGGGCCTTGGCGAGTTCTATCCATGGGAAAACATGGAAACCCTGCAAATGCTGCAGGTGAACCGCGACACTGACCTGCTGCGCCGGATCAAAGACGAAGGTTTTGTGAGCTTCGGTAAGCCAATTATGTTGTGCGAGCCTAAGATGGTTGCCGAGTTTATTAAGGCATACCCCAATGCGCGACCTGCCGATGAAGACGGCACTTACGCCAGCGCACTGACCTTTAAAACTCCGAGTGGCAAAATTGAACTCACTTCCGCGAAAGTCGAAGCCATGGCACCGGGCCGTGGGGTGATCAAGTTCCGCGAAGTGAATCTTAAAAAAGCAGATGAGCTGTACTTTATCCAAGGCAAAGTGGCGGTGCACACCAATGGTGCAACCCACAATGTGCCTATGCTCGCTAACCTGATGTCGGATAACGCTGTGTGGGTTCACCCTGTTACTGCGGGCAAATTAGGGATCAGCAATGGCGACCCAATCCGCCTCACCAGCAGTGTAGGCACAGAAGAAGGCCATGCCTTAGTCACGCCGGGCATTCGCCAAGATACTGTGTTTGCTTACATGGGCTTTGGTTCTAAAAACAAAGAGTTGGTCAGAGCAACGGGCAAAGGTATCCACTGCGGTAACTTACTACCGCACGTTACTGCTCCTGTGTGTGGCATGACAGTGCACACCACGGGCGTCACGCTGGCAAAGCGCTAATCGGAGGCTTAAATGAATAAACGATATGTAATGGTGCACGACGAGAATAAGTGCATCGGCTGCCAAGCTTGTAACGTGGCGTGTCGCAGTGAAAATGGCGTACCCGAAGGCGTAACTCGTCTGCAAGTGCGTGTGGAAGGCCCCTTTGGTGAGATGCCCAATCTGCATTTCAAATATCACAGGGTATCTTGCCAGCAATGTGAAGATGCACCCTGCGTTAAAGTGTGCCCAACAGGCGCGGCCTATGTGGGTGAAGATGGCATTATCTCTATCCATACCGAGAAGTGTGTCGGTTGTATGTACTGTGTGGCAGCGTGCCCTTATAAAGTGCGCTTTATGAACCCAGAAACCAAGGCGGCGGACAAGTGTAACTTCTGTAAGGATACGCGTTTAGCACGGGGCGAAGAGCCAGCGTGTGTGACTGTGTGTCCAACCGATGCCTTAGTGTTTGGTGATGCTAATGATCCGCAGAGTGAAGTGGCCATCATGCTCAACACTAAAATCACTTACCAAGATAAAACCCATTTGGGCACTAAACCTAGGGTATATCGCGTTCCTACCAAAAGAGGGGGGATTTGATTATGAACAATACTTGGGGCGACATGGCGCAATATGATCCTGTCACTTGGCACTGGGTCATCGCCGTTTACCTGTTTATGGCGGGGTTATCCGCGGGCAGTTTACTGATTGGCATTGGTTTGCGCTGGGCGAATAAGGAACTCAGCGCGGGAGCCGAAAGCAGCATTCTTAAGGCGGCAGCCATTATTGGGCCTGTAGCAATTAGCTTAGGTCTAGCTTGCTTAGTGTTTGACTTAACCAAACCATTCCACTTCTGGTTGATCTTAATTCACTATAACTTCCAGTCTGTGATGGCAATCGGGGTGCTGGCGCTGCTGGCGTATTCTCCCTTAGCTTTTGCGTACGCCATTATTGTGCTGCGGGATGACTTACCAAAATGGGGTTTGGGTTTCCTAACACCTATCGCTAAGTTACTTATGCCATTTCGAAAGCTGATTGAAGTATTGTTGTTTGTCCTGGCCATTGGCGTAGGGGCTTACACTGGCTTCTTGATTTCGGCGATGAATGCCTATCCTATGCTCAACACTGCGGTACTGCCTGCGCTGTTTTTAGTGTCGGGTTTATCGGCGGGCGCTGCGGCCAATGCGGTACTGGCGTTGCTGATGTTTAAGACTGACAGCCACGACAAAACTTTAGTGAAGATGCACGGTTTAGAATTGCCTGTGATGGCGATTGAAATCTTGTTCCTGTTCATGTTGTTCTGCGCCTTGTACTTCAAGGGCGGCGCGGCGGCTGCGGCCTTAGCATCGTTAACTTCTGGGCTATGGGCAAGCGTGTTCTGGATAGGTGTTGTCGGTATAGGTTTTGGTATTCCCTTGCTGTTTATGCTGCTACCCGCCGCGACTCGCCATACTAAGGGCGCGATGATCATGGTAGCTTGTGCGAGCTTAACGGGCGTACTCGCCTTAAGACACTTTATTGTGTACGCAGGGCAAAGCTATTTAAGCTGAGCGTAATCTAGCTTTACATATTGATAGATAAAGAAAAAGCACTGGCAATGTCAGTGCTTTTTTATTGTTTGAATCTTGAGAAGGTTTGCCAGTACAAGCAGGACGCTTATTGGGGTAATAACTCGATAACCGACTTCACCGTTAGTACTAAGGCGCTGATACTGCACAGGACTAACGTCGCCATCTTTGTCTTCTCTTTATCGACACGGCCCACTAATCGTCCTGCGACTAAGTAACCTAAAATCACTGAGGGGAGCAGCATCAACGACAGCCACAGATGTTTTAATTCTAATAAGCCAGTGATTGCTAAAATGATCAGTGCAATCATGGAGCTAAAAATGAAGAAGGCCGAAAGCGCTGCGCGAAACTGCGAGGCATCTTTGCCTGCCAACAAAATCGCCATCGGCGGGCCACCAATCGCGGCGATATTGCCGAAGATCCCTGAAACCACACCCGCACCGAAGAGGGTTTTCTTATTCACTGGCAGGCTGAATTTATTCAGGCTGAGGATCACTGCGACAGTCACGATGGCGGCGATGGATAAACCCAGTATGGGTTGAGGCGCAAACAGCAACAGACTCGCGCCGATAAAACCGCCGGGCACGCGACCTATGAGCGCATATTGCAAGCCATTGAATTCTAAGTGACCGCGTTCACGCACTAAGGTCAGCATGGCGATGGAGAAACCCATAGCAATAACAGGCGCAGGTACAAGTTGTGGATCGACGATATACAGCAAAGGACTGGCGACAACCGCAAGCCCAAACCCAATCAGACTTTGGGTTAAGGCGCCCAGAAACACGACCAGCGAGGCTAAGGCGAGTGTCTGTGGATCTATCATAGAAAACATAGGATTTCCTATATCCCAAACCAACTCAAGATGGTGAAATTTAAAGTTTGAAGTCGCTTGGGTATAAACAAAAAGGGATCGTTAACGATCCCTATTGATGAGCACTGTGATATGACTTTGAAAGCGACGAGTCGCTATTCCATGTCTTCCCACTCGATTCCCATTTGATCCATCAACAACTTGGCTTCGGCGGGAATGCTGTCTGGGTTGTCTTTTGACAGATCTTCATCGTTGGGCAATGGCTGGCCAGTGTAGGCGTGCAAAAATGCCTCACACAACAGCTCGCTGTTGGTGGCGTGACGCAAATTATTGACCTGACGACGAGTACGTTCGTCCGTGAGGACCTTAAGCACTTTGAGCGGAATAGACACAGTAATTTTTTTTACTTGTTCATTCTTCTTGCCATGTTCAGCATAGGGGCTGATGTATTCCCCATTCCATTCAGTCATTGACTCACCTGTTATAACGCTAAATTCGGGGCAGATTTTAAACCCTTACAAAGAACAGTCAAATTATTGCTACTATTTCTTTGTGATTGCAAACAGATTTCTTTATGTTCAGACGTCTAAACGTCTTCACGCCTATTGACGATGGCGTTGGGCTTAGGTACATTTAGACGTCCAGACATCTCTATCAGTCTACCGAATTTAGGAGTCCCCATGGCAGAGCGTCAATTAGCCACACTGGCAGTGCGTCAGGGTATCGAAAGCGATACTCAATATGGCGCAGTTGTGCCACCGATTTATTTGTCGACTAATTACGCCTTCGATGGTCATAAAAATCCCCGCGAATTCGATTACAGTCGTTCAGGCAACCCAACGCGCTGCATTTTAGGTGAAGCATTAGCCCAATTAGAAAAGGGCGCCACTGGTATAGTGACATGCACTGGCATGGCGGCCATCACCTTAGTGACGACTTTGCTCGGCCCCGATGACCTATTAGTTGTGCCCCACGATTGTTACGGCGGTTCCTACCGTTTATTTACCAACTTGGCGAAGAAAGGCCAGTTTAAGCTCATTGTGGTCGACCAAACCGACAGCCAAGCGTTAGCCGCCGCCATTGCGCAGAATCCTAAGATGGTGTGGCTCGAAACCCCATCGAACCCGTTATTGCGTGTGGTAGATATCGAAGCCATTGCTAAGGCGAGCCATGAGGTCGGCGCGCTGGTGGTGGTCGATAACACCTTTTTATCGCCGATATTGCAACAACCCCTATTGTTAGGCGCGGATATCGTTATCCACTCCACCACTAAATATATCAATGGTCACAGCGATGTGGTCGGCGGCGCTGTGGTCGCCAAAGACGCGCAAATCGGCGAAAGCTTACATTGGTGGTCGAACACTCTAGGCTTAACGGGGTCAGCCTTTGACAGTTATCTGACCCTGCGCGGCCTACGTACCTTAGCGGTGCGTATTCGCGAGCATCAAGCCAATGCCCAGCGTATTATTGAGGTATTAACGCAAAGCCCTGTGGTGAGCAAAGTCTATTACCCAGGGCTTGCGGATCATCCAGGTCACGCCATTGCGGCCAAGCAACAACAGGGCTTTGGCGCTATGCTGAGCTTTGAGCTCAAAGGCGGCGAGGCCGAAGTGGTGGCCTTTTTAGGTGCACTCAGCTTATTTAGCGTGGCGGAAAGTTTAGGTGGTGTTGAAAGTTTAGTGGCCGTGCCCGCAACTATGACCCACAGAGCCATGGAGCCGCAAGCGCGCTTCGAGGCTGGTATTAAGGACACCCTATTGCGTCTATCGGTGGGTATTGAAGATGCCGCCGATTTAGTTGCAGATATTCAAGCAGGATTAGCCGCCGTTGCGGCTTGTCAGTAGAGGAATAATAGATGGCACGTTGTCACTTACATAAATTTGGTGGCTCCAGTTTAGCGGATGCCGATTGTTATCGCCGAGTCGCCCATATCCTATTAACCCACGGTCATAGTGATGATCTCGTGGTGGTCTCTGCGGCGGGTAAAAGCACGAATTTCCTGTATAAATTATTAGCGCTGCGTGATGCGGGTCAGCTATGGCAAGAAGAATTACAAGTGCTGATCAGCTACCAACAGGGGTTGATTGAGCAGTTGTTGTCGAATGAACAAGCCCGCGATCTGCGTGAGCGTTTGGCCACTGATAAAGCGCAACTCATCAGCTTGTTGTCCTTAGATGAGCGCAACGAATACCAAATCAACCATGTGGTGAGCTTTGGCGAACGTTGGTCGGCACGTTTAATGGCGGCGCTACTGCGCGAATCTGGCGTGGCAGCAAGCCATGTGGATGCCTGTTCAATTTTAGTGGCCGATGAAGCCGCTGTGCCACAAATTCGGGTACAGGAATCCCGCGCTAAAGTACAAGCCCTATTAGCTGCGCATCCCAATGAACGCTTAGTGATCACAGGATTTATCTGCGCTAACGAGCGTGGCGATACCTTGTTACTTGGTCGTAATGGTTCAGATTTTAGCGCCAGCCTGATTGCGAGTCTCGCTGATATCGAGCGCGTGACCATTTGGACCGATGTGGAAGGGGTGTTCAACGCCGATCCTAATAAAATCAACGATGCCAAGTTACTGAAAAGCATGTCACTTGCCGAAGCCGATCGCCTAGCGCGTTTAGGCTCGCCTGTATTACATTCGCGCACTCTGCAGCCTTTGTTTAATACCGAAGTGAGTTTAGCGGTACGCTCAAGTTATGCATCCCACACCGACTTTACCTTAATCGCACCCCACAGTTCGTCGGCGAGCGCGCCTGTGGTGACTAACCTCAATGCTGTTGTCCTGTTCGGCTTTAAACTCACAGGGGAGTTAACTCGTTTATTAGATTTATTGATTGCCGCGGGTTTAACGCCATTGGCCCATTGGACCTCTGCCCATCAAAGGGTTGAACTTGCCTATACCGCTGAGAATCAAAAACAAGTTCAAAGATTACTCGATGCCGAGGCAGAAGCATTAGGGATCAGCGAGCAGCAGATCAACACAGATTTTGGTTTAGTCGCATTAGTAAGTGCCGACGCCGAACATTATCGCCGCAGCTTCGCGCGTTTACTGAGCCGTGATGCTAAACCTTTGTTCAGTGGCGATTTAAGTTTAGTGACGTTAGTGCCCCAGTCACAGGTGAATCTGTTAACCCAAAAAGTTCACCGTCGCTGCGCTGGCCCGCGTAAACGCATTGGCGTCCTGCTGCTCGGTGTGGGTAATATCGGTGAGGCTTGGATCGATCTGTTTAAGTCGGTTTCACCCTCACTAGACCATGAACTCGAAGCTAGTGTTGAGTTAGTCGGTTTAGTCAGTTCGAGTAAAGCCTTGATTAAATCCACTGGCATTAATCTTGCCGCGTGGCAAACAGAGTTCAATACTGAAGCAACGCCTTGGCAGTATGAACATTTATTCGAGCAATTAGAGCAAGTTAACTGCGATGAGCTGGTGGCCTTAGATATCAGTGCCAGCGCCAGTTTGACGCTGCAATATCCAGAACTGTTCGAGCGTGGCATCCATGTGGTGAGCGCGAATAAACTTGCGGGCTCGGGTCCATTGCCTTTCTATCGAGAGTTAAAGCAGCAACTGGGTAATCGTCGTTTGTTTTGGCGCTATAACGCCAGCTGTGGCGCAGGTTTACCCATCCAACATGCGCTAAATGATCTGCGTAACAGCGGTGATAGCGTTGAAGCGGTGGGCGGGATTTTCTCCGGCACCTTGTGTTGGTTGTTTGAGAAATATGATACTAGTAAGCCATTTTCAGAATTAGTGATTGAAGCCAGAGGCTTAGGCATTACTGAACCCGATCCCCGCGACGATCTCTCCGGTCGTGATATGCAGCGTAAACTGCTTATTTTGGCCCGTGAAATAGGCCTTGAAATCGAGCTCGAAGATATTGAACTGCGCTCACTCGTGCCAGCCGCTTTGGCGGATATTCCCTTAGATCAATTTCTCACCCGCATTGCCGAGTTAGATGCCGATCTGCTGCAACAGTATGGTGCGGCGGCGGAGCAAAATAAGGTGCTCAGATACGTGGCATCCTTAGACAACAGCGGCCCAGAGCTCAAGGCCGAGGTGGGTTTGCAGTGGATTGATACCCATCACCCTTACGCCAACTTAACCCCTGGTGATAATGTGTTTGTGATCCGCAGTGTCTTCTACCAAGGTAATCCGCTGATCATCCGTGGACCGGGCGCTGGACGCGAAGTGACCGCGGCGGCGGTGCAGTCGGATCTGACCCAGATCTGTCGCGATCTCTTGCAAGAGTAGACTGAAATTCAGCAGCTTAAAGGACTCATTCGAGTCCTTTTTTATTGGCTAGAATAAATCTATCGAATTAACCGAGATTAAATGCGGTTTATGGGTATTTTTGGGCTTGACTTACATCTCAGTTTCTCTAGTATATGGACATATAGACGTCCAAACGTCCATTTGAACTAATTCATACTAGCAAAGAGTAGCGCCAAGGGCGGTTGAGGAAATACACATGGCTTTTCATCACGCACAACATTCACAATCGCTGAACCAGAGCTTGTCTGAGCTTAATGGCGATATTAATGTTTCTTTTGAGTTTTTCCCGCCATCGACCCCCGAAATGGAACAGATCCTGTGGAACTCTATCCGTCGTTTAGAGCCGCTGAATCCTAAGTTTGTGTCTGTGACTTACGGTGCTAACTCAGGTGTTCGCGACCGCACCCATGGCGTGATTGAACGTATCCAACAGGAAACCGACCTCGTTGCCGCGCCGCACTTAACCTTAGTGGATGCCAGCGATGAAGAGCTGTTAGAACTGGCTAAGCATTACTGGAAATCGGGCATTCGTGACATAGTGGCACTGCGGGGTGATTTACCCGCGGGTAGCCCAAAGCCAACCCGTTTTGCGGTCGATTTAGTGCGTTTACTGCGCTCAGTGGCTGACTTTGATATTTCAGTTGCGGCCTATCCAGAAGTGCATCCCGATGCGAGTAATGCACAGGCGGATTTGATCAACCTTAAGCGCAAGATTGATGCGGGCGCTAGCCGTGCTATTACCCAATTTTTCTTCGATGTGGAATCCTACCTGCGTTTTCGTGATCGCTGCGTTGCCGCCGGTATCGACGTTGAAATCGTGCCGGGCATTTTACCTGTGACTAACTTTACCCAGCTAAAACGTTTTGCTGGCATGACCAATGTGTCGTTACCTAATTGGTTACATAAGCAATTCGACGGCCTAGAAAACGATGCGGGTACACGCCAATTGGTGGGGGCAAACGTGGCCATCGACATGGTGAAAGTGCTGTCCCGCGAAGGCGTGAAGGATTTCCATTTCTATACCTTAAATCGCGCCGAATTGACCTACGCGATTTGCCACACTTTAGGCGTGCGTCCTAAATAAAACTTTATAAAATAAGCTAATAAAAACGCCGCAGAGAATGCGGCGTTTTGTTTTGCTTAAATTCTAAATTGAGCTAATAAAGTTGTTAAACGGGCTGCGAGTTGGGCAAGTTCATCGCCAGCGCGTGCAGTTTGTACCGCACTATCTGTCGCATTGGTCGCAATATCATTGATGTTATTAACATTTTTATTAATCTCTGCCGAAACCGCACATTGCTCATTTGCAGCGCTGGCGATCTGGATATTCATCTGGCTAATGGTGGAAACCGCATGGGTAATGGCTTCGAGTGCTTCACCCGCTTGGTGAACTTGGGATACACAGCTTTGGGTGGTGCGGGTGCTGGTTTCCATCGCATTGACTGTAGACTTAGCTTTATGCTGAAGCGCTTCGATCATCTGCTGAATTTCCGTCGTAGATGCTTGAGTGCGGCTCGCCAGAGTGCGTACTTCATCGGCAACGACCGCAAATCCTCGACCTTGTTCTCCCGCCCTTGCGGCTTCAATTGCCGCATTGAGTGCGAGTAAATTAGTTTGGTCGGCAATATTACGGATAACCACAAGCACAGAATCGATTTCAGCGGTATTACGCTCTAATTCATTGATTTCACTCGCTGCTGTGGCTATTTCCTCGGCCAATATGGCGATAGTGGTTACCACTTTTTGTACAACCAATTTGCCTTGTTCGGTTGAGTCATTGGCATGATTGGCGGCATCGGCCGCATCGGTCGCGTTATGGGCAACTTCTTGTACCGTTGCGGCCATTTCATTCATTGCGGTGGCAACTTGCTCGGTTTCAAGGTGCTGACGACTCGCCATCTTCTGGGTTTCCCGCGTAATGCTCGACATTTCTTCAGCAGAGGTGGCGAGCAGGCTTGTTGAGTCGGCGACGTGGGAAACTGTGTTGTGAATTTTTTCTACAAAGCGGTTGAATGCCATCGATAATTCAGCAATTTCATCCTTACCTTTTACCGCGATTCGGCGGGTTAAATCGCCTTCACCTTCAGCGATATCATTCATGGCTTGGGTGGTTTCAGCGATAGGGCGAGTAATCCCTTTGGCAATAAACCAAGCAATGGCAGTTCCAATGACCAGAGCCACTAAACCGATAAGGATCAACTTAAGGCGAATATCCGCTATCGCTTGTTCTGAATGGGTTCTATCCATCGCAATATCGAGTACGCCAAACACGTTTCCTGAGTAATCTTTTATGGCGTTGCGATACAGAGCATAGGTTTTGTTATTTAAGGAAATAGTGCGTATGACTTCATGGCCTTGCATGACGTTATTGAGTTCATCTGTCGCTTGGGTATCAGGCGTGAATGTAGCGCCAAATAACTTATATCCAGAATCATCTGGCAAGATGAGGGCAATTTCTGCTTGATAGGCTTGTTTAAAATTATCAAAAAAGGGTTGACCGAAGGACATGCCAAACTCAACTGAGCCTGTGTGTTGTCCGTTGTAAGTCATTGGAACTAAACCACGAATACCTAATCCTTCCACTCCATATTCCAAGCCATAAAGAGGGCGCTTTTGGCTATTTGTTTCAACTATGGTCTTGCGTATGCTGGTGAGATCATCGCCAAATTTGTCGGGACGATGCAAGCGTAGAAAAGAAGTGGCTGGTGGCCTATGAAATTGGAATTGCTGAACCGCAAAATCGCGCTTAAGTTGGGTAAATATAGGTAAGGTACGGGCGGTAAGTTCATCACGCTCGCCTGTTGCAAAGGTGCTTTGAACTTCTGGCGTGAGTGAGATGATGGTTGCCATTGCTTCGGCTAACTTGCCCGATGAGGCTATCTCGGCAACAGCGGTTTCATAGATCTTATGGAGTTCTCTTTGCTCGGATTCTGCAACTTGGCGACTGAATTCAGAGAGAACGAGCGGCATGATAAAGCTCATTACTGTTAACAGTAATAGACAGATCCCAATAACGATCCTCGTACTAATTTTTAGATTTATCAAAACAGCCTCCAATTCATGTGCAAATCAACTCAATTTATCCGTTTGATATTATAGAGATACAACTTGATAAGATTTGAGAGGGCGCGAACCTTTTTAAGTTATTTATTCCCTCTTACGCTCGTTTCGTGCCCTTGGACACAGATCTATTTTTGGCCTAAATATTTACTTAGCCTGCTAACTAAGTATAATGCTTAGCACGCTAACTAAGTGGGTGGGCAAGATGCAAAAAGAATTAGAGCGACTAAAAGAGTTATCACTGGCGGAGCATTTAGGTCGTCTGCATCGACTGTGGCGTACCGTGGCCGATGTTGAGCTGGCACCTTTAGGATTAACTCATCCCCGTTGGACTGCCCTTTGGAAACTGCTGCGTTTAGGCGACAGCGTGAGCCAGAAAGTATTGGCCGATGCCTTAGAAATTGAATTGGCTTCGCTAATGCGCACCTTAGGGCAATTAGAAGAGCAAGGTCTAGTCGAGCGTCATTGTTGTGACAAAGATAAGCGGGCAAGGATTGTGAGCCTGACGCCAGCGGGATTAGATGTTTTAAAGCAAATGGAAGCGCGGATTATTCAAGTGCGCCGTGAGTTATTAGGCGGGATCAGTGCCGAAGAGTTGAGCGAATTTGAACGCATTATTAGCCTGATCAGCGACAACGCCAGCGCCAAATTAACCAAGGTTACAGACACCCTTTTGTGAGAAAGAAGATGACACCGGATCAACAGTTTGCCCGTTTAGTAAAATTTGCCATGTTTGGCTTTGTGATGGTTTTTGGCTATTTCATGCTGGCCGACACTATGATGCCATTGACGCCTCAAGCCATGGCGACCCGTGTAGTGACTAAAGTGACACCGCAGATCAGCGGTAAAATCCAGACCATAGCCGTGACCAATAACCAAACGGTTGCCAAGGGCGATTTGTTGTTTCAAGTCGATCCCGCGCCTTATGAGTTAGCGGTATCGCAAGCTAAATTGGCCTTAGAGCAAGCCCGTCAAGATAATGCTGAGTTAGATGCCTCGCTACTGGCTGCTAAGGCCGAGGTCAATGCCAATAAAACCACCTCACAACAAAAACGCAGCGAGGCTAAACGTCTCGATGCCCTGTATGCCACCCATGGCGTATCGCAGCAGCAAAAGGAGCTAGCCGATAGCGATGCCGCAGCTGCTGAAGCAAATTTGCTTGCCGCCAATGCGCGTTTAGAAAAACTCAAAGTGAGTCGTGGCAGTTATGGCGAAGAGAATCTTAAAGTGCGTCAGGCGCAAAACCATTTAGCCCAAGCTGAGCTTAATCTGTCTTACACCCAAATACGTGCAGATCAGGATGGGATAGTGACTAACCTGCAGTTAGAAGTCGGGAGTTTTGCGACCGTGGGGCAACCTCTGTTGGCTGTGGTATCGGATAAAGTGGATATTATTGCCGATTTTCGCGAGAAGAGCCTGCGTGGAGTTAATGCGACTTCGACCGCTTTGATTGCGTTCGATGGCGAACCTGGGCGTTTATATCGGGCGACGGTGAGCAGTGTCGATGCGGGCGTGAGTGCTGGGCAATTCGATGCCAATGGCCGTTTAGCCGCGCCGCAGGAATCGGACCGTTGGGTACGTGATGCCCAAAGATTGAGACTGCATTTGGAGTTAGATGGTATGGCGATGAACAGCTTGCCAGCGGGTGCGCGCGCGACTGTGCAATTGCTGCCCGAGAATAGCCTGTTCAGCTTGCTCGCTAAGGTGCAGATTAAAGCAATCAGCTTGCTGCACTATATTTACTAGCCTATTTACTAGAATGTTTACTAGCGTATTTACCAGCATCTTTACCGGCATATCCATTAGTACTTATCTGTGTTGACGAGCACGAGTGACTCGCGGTTGGTTTGTATTTGCCGCGAGTGGCTTGAGTGAACGCTTCAAAGCAACATAAGTGTGAACGCAGCATAAGCCAGCTAAACATCCTCATTTAATGTATCGATAGAACAAGGCGACGAGCATGTTACTACGCCATAGCCCATTGACGGCCAACGATTTACGCCAGTGTTTACGGATTGCGACTGGCGCGACCTTAGGTTTTACCCTGTGTAAAATTTTTGGTTGGAGCAATGGAGTCTTCTTCACTGTGACACCTATGCTACTACTCGGATTAGTGCCAGTGATGAATGGCCATGCTATGCGCCAATTATTAGCTTCATCTGCCATGGCTGGGTTAGAGGTTGGGTTACTCGGCGGTTTCTTTGGCAGCCATCCCGGCATGATGACTCCTATCGTTTTCCTATTATTTTTATATCGCTTTGCGGCCATGTCCCGCGGCAGTTTGTTTCTCTTTGGTGCCAACGGAGTGCTCAGCCTCAGTATCATGCTGCACTTTGCCAGCTATCCAGGGGTTGACTTAAACGACTTAGTTTTCAGTAACTTTTGGGCGACAGCACTGTCAGTTGTTATCGCCTACGCTATGACGGTACTCTGGCCCGATGTTGAACCAAGAGCAGCTTACAAATCTGGGCCTAAGGCGCCGCATCGAATGCGCCACGAAGCCTTGCTTGGCGCGACCATAGCGACGGCATCATTTCTGGTGTTCCAAATATTTGATCTGCGGGATTCGATGTCGGCTCAAGCGACCACTCTTTTGCTATTGTTTCCCATGCATTGGAATGGTGCACTCGACTATGCCCGTAAGCGCGCCATAGGCACTTTGTTGGGGGTGTCGTTTGGGATACTCGTGCAGTTGCTGCTCTATGATTGGTCAGGGCTATTGATGTTAGTTGTCCCCTTGTTGTGGATTGGACTGATGATTTTTAGCCAAGCCCATGTGCGTGAGGCGAATGGCTCAGGTGTCGGTTTTGGTGCTATGACCACGTTAGGGATTTTGTTTGGACAGTATTTGACCCCAGGTAACGACTTAATCTTCAGTGCCTTATACCGAGTGAGCAGTATTTTAATCGCTATCGTTGGCACGTTACTTTTATGCTATTTGATACATAAGTTATTGAATCGTTTCGAATCGACGCGATTTGGTTATTGAGCAGGCCACTAAGTATTGAAGGCTTGCAGCTTAACCTTGTACAGAGTAAGGTAAATTTATCCCATTTGAATTGAACAATAAGTGACTCTTAATGAATGTTAAGGCTCATTTATTGGCTGTTTTAAAAATGAGCGGCTGATTTTAAAATGGGTTTAGTGTGTGAGCACAAACATAAATAACAATAACCCCTATGCTTTAGAGCTTAATTCTCTTCAAGGATAGAACATGAAGATTAAAACATTAGTCATAGGCTTAACGCTATGTAGCGGCTATGCCGCTGCCGCCGAGCCTTCTGACAAACAATCGATGAACGTTATCCCACAAGCTGCACAGTTATGTGTGTCTTGCCATGGGGCAGGGGGCGAGGGTATTGAACCACTTGGCCCTCGATTAGCGGGATTATCTAAAGAATATATCTCGACACAATTGCAACATTTCCAAGCGGGCGTTCGCCAAAACGCGACCATGATGCCGATGGCAATGACGCTCCAAGGTGACGGTATTGAGCAAGTGTCGAGCTATTTTTCAGCTAAGCCTGCCAATGACGTCAAGCCTGTTATCCGCGGTGAACAAGTTGTTTTTAATGACGATACCGCCCGTTTAGCCTATCAAGGTGATTGGTCCCGTGGTTTACCAGCCTGCGTGACCTGCCATGGTCCTTCTGCATTAGGTGGTGGCTTATTTCCTCGCTTAGCAGGTCAACAGGCGAGTTATATCAAAACGCAATTATTGGCGTGGCAGTCGGGAACACGTAAAGGTGACGTCGATGGCATGATGGGGAGCGTCGCGAATAAGCTCACCGTCGCCGAGATTGATGCGTTAGCCAACTATTTTGCGAATTTAAAATAAGGAGCCGGCCATGAAATATTCCGCAATGTTATTACTGGCCGCGATGGGGTCGTTAACCGTTCAGGCGCAAGCTGAAACTGAGCCAGTACAAGAACGCCCAGATAAGCAAGCTCCGCTGCCTTCTTTCCCTAAGGTAGCGGATCAAACCTATCTTACCCCTAGACCTTTGAGTGCGATTCCCGAAGGCGCCTTTGGTGACAAAGTGCGTTTAGGTTATCAACTGTTTGTGAATACCCAACAGCTGCGTGATAAGTATGTGGGTAATGAGCTTAACTGTACCAATTGCCATATGGATGCAGGCCGTAAAGCCAATGCATCACCCCTCTGGGGCGCGTATTTTGCTTATCCGGCGTATCGTAAAAAAGACAATAAAGTCAGTAGCTTTGAAGAACGCATCCAAGGTTGTTTTAACTATTCGATGAATGGTAAAGCCCCAGCATCAGGTAGCCCTGAGTTAGTGGCGCTTTCTGCCTACGCTTATTGGTTAGGCATGGGCGGCTTGATGGATGAGGCTAATATCAGTGGCCCTGTTCCTGAGATCAGTGATGCTGAGTTAGTCAAAGGTGCTAAGCGGGATGACTTCCCACTACCAGGGGCATTAGCTAAGGCGATGACAGTTGAGCAACGTGCTAACTTGCCGGGTCGAGCTTATCCTGAGATCCCAAAACCCGAACAAGCCTATTCACCTGAACGGGGTAAAGCCGTGTATGTCGCCCATTGCCAAACTTGCCATGGTGTTGATGGGCAAGGTCAAGCCATAGCGGGTGTGTATGCATTGCCCCCGCTGTGGGGAGCTCAAAGTTATAACTGGGGAGCGGGAATGCACAGGGTCAATACTGCCGCATTTTTCATTTATGAAAACATGCCCTTTGGTAAGAGCATGCAGCTGACGAACCAACAGGCTTGGGATGTTGCCGCTTACATCAACTCCCACGAGCGTCCGCAGGACCCACGTAGCAAAGGTGATGTAAAGCAAGCGCAGGAAAAATACCATAATGACAGCGATTACTATGGTCTCACGGTTGATGGCAAAGTGTTAGGCACTGAGTCCTATCCGATTTTTCCTAAGAAGTCATAGTTGAGTCGCTGAGATTAAGTGCTCGTGTGATGTTATAAAGCGAGTGAATAAGTTAGACAGAAAAGCCAGCAAGCATTTAGCTTTGCTGGCTTTTTTATTAATTAGCCCAAGAGTTTAGGCTTGTCATGGCACTTTCTCACCGACACGCAGCCAATCCATCCGTGGATGCTCGACCGCCCCGTCTGATGTGAAAGGATTCACAAATGCCGTGATGGCATGGATGCCAAAAAGCGGCCATGGGGCGGACGGTCGTCTCGCAAATCACCATGACTCACCTTTCGAACATTTGTGTAACCTGTTGGTTTAAAATACAGAGAATTTAGCAATGGATGGCTTGTTAAACTTATTTTCATTAAACAGTTCGCTTGCCAACCTGTTTATTTCGGGTAATCTTTAAGCACAAATTTAACATATTTAATAACATCAAGAGATATTTACTACATGGAAAATAAAAATAATCCACCTCAGCCTAAACCCAATGATCAACGTCAACCTGGAACAGAAAGCCGAACGCCTGTGTTTGATCGCTCTGATAAAGCAAGTAACAATCCAAATACTATTTTACAAAGTGCAACGACACCACCAATGCCACCCGCAAAACGTTAAGGGGCTATATGACAAATTCAAAACAAATACCAACTGATGATGATTATGACCGTCATTGGAAGTTATTATGGAATACACAATTAGGTGTGCGTTATCACATGCACATGCAAAATTGTTATGCTCGTTTTGGTAAGTTTGTCACTGCTTTCTCACTTGTTATGAGTTCAGCGGCATTTGCGACTTTTTATCAGAATGACAATATTTATGCTAAATGGTTGGCTTGTGCGGTGGCTTTGGCTCAAACACTAGAACTTGTGGTTGACTCAAAAGCGAAAACAACATTGCACGCATCTTTACGGCAAAAGTATTTGCAATTAGAGCTTGAGCTATCAGAGCGAGATTTTGTTTACGATTATGAGCAAAAATCATTAATGGCTAAGCGAATTGCAATAGAAGTTGAAGAGCCACCGATTATAAAAGAGTTGATGAATCATTGTAATAATGAGCTTGTCAGCGTTTATGATTTAGAAGAAAAACACAAAATTTCTATGGGCTGGTATGGGAAGGTAAAAGCCAACTTATATAGTTAATTTCACAGGTTGTCTAAACGCCCCACAATATGGATAGAGAGCTGTGATAGCGTCAAACTTCAATTTTTACGCTATAACAACTTAACTTGCTATAAGGATTACCGTGTCTCAGCCATTGGAAGAACCTAAGTTAGAAACTGCGCAAATTTGCCCTCTGTGCCAAGGTGCGAATCAATGTGCTGTGATTTTAGGTAAGGGTATTGAGGATTGTTGGTGCGCTCTGCAAGCATTTCCACCTTTGGCCGCCTTGCAAGCGCAAGCATCAGATTCGCCGCTAGGGGTCATCAACCATATTTTACCGTCTGCCGATGCGTGTATTTGCCAAGCTTGTTTAATCCAACTTAAGCAGGGGTTAAGTCTGGGGCAGCTTGCAGAGCAGGATGAAAAAAGCCCATCGAGTGTGAGCGACGGGCTAGGTTATGAGGTGAAATAGCGGGCTATTAGTTTATGGTGTAATCCATTTGCACGCTAGTTTGTGCTTCCACGGCTATACCATTTTCAAACTTGGGTGCGTAACGCCATTTATTTAAGGTTTCAATACTCTTTTTTTCAAATAAAGCACCACCCTTAGAGGCTAAAATTTCAGGATTTTTCACGAACCCATGTTCATCGACAGTAAATTTAAGCTGAACCCAGCCACTTTTACGTTGCTTAGCATAGGACATTGGATAGTCTGGTACGATACGGAAAATAGGTTGTTGTTCCTGTGCGTCGGCCCAAGGACGCATTTTGCCGATAGCAATACAGTGGGCGGTGGACTCGTCACGCTTTCCTTGGCGCTCATAGAGTTCGACTAAATAAGCGTGGGCACTTAAGGCATAGGGATGGCTAAAGTTAAGGGCTTCAAACTGCTTCACGACTTCTAAAAGCAATGGCATCGCCTTGTCATCATGCTTTTCTGCATACTCAACTGCACCCACCACATAGGTTGCCTTGACTCTGTCTATGGCGTTCTCTGGTAAAATCTCTTTATAAATATCATAGGCATCGAAGGCATAGCGTCTTACGCTTTTGGTGTATAGCTCTGTATTTGATAAGCGGTTGAAGGCGGCCATTTTTACATCGGCGAGCAGTTTCTTTTTATCGGATTTTTCAGCAATTGCGATAGCAGTAAGCAAATCATTTTTTGCATCTTTGGCTTCAACGGCGGTTTGTGCAGTCCCCAGTAAGGGGTCGATAAGCTCAAGCGCTTCTTTGCCATAATGAACTTTATAGTTTGCAAGAGCGAGCTGATACAACTCATTTGCCTTCGCCGTTTTTGGCAGATTCTTTTCTGCAAATGGGTAAGGGGCGACTTGCTTTTCTATCGCGCTGGCCCAGTTCATGGCGAGATTCGCTAAGTCGACACTGTCTTTGGCATATTGGGCTTCGCCGAGTAGATAAGCGGTTTTTGCGCTTGCTTCAATATTTGCAGCATCGCCTTTTTCTACGGCGGCTTGATAGTCACTATAGGCTTTGGCAAAGCTATTTTCTGAGGCATGCACGCTAAGAGAAGTGCCTAAAGTGAGGGCAAGAAGACAGGCAATTGGCAGCATTTTTCCGTGTGACATTCTATATATCCTTATTATTGATGAATTTAGATGATACATAGGTGTACATTTTGAGGCAAGTTAGTTTGGCTTTTGTTAATTATGCTTGTGGTGAATGCAGATAACTGAGCACTGAGAACTGAGATTGAAAATAAGCGAGCCCAGCTGAAACTGAGTTCGCTTATTTATCAGTGCCTTGTCGCTTTATAAGTCGCAATCACTTAGCTGTGAAAGTCACGGCGAACTGTCCAAGCGCGCCGTATTCAAATTTGCAGACCTGTGCCAATGGCAGATCAAGGACGCCAGCGTAAGAGCCTGTGATCACATATTGCCCTTGAGTTAAGCCAATGCCTTGGGCGGATAAAAAGTTAACTAACCAGTAGAGTCCCGCCTTAGGGAAACCGTTGGGATGAATGGCGGATTTTTGCAGTGTGTCGCTTTGCTGGTGCTCGCCATTGGCAATATCAACGCTGAGCTCGAAACTGCTCGTCTCTAAACCTTCTTGCGGATTTAGCACTGGCCCTAACCACAGTCCTTGATTGACTAAGCCATCGGCGAGGGCATCAAAATGCGTCGCTTCACTGGGTGTGTGGTAGCGGCTTTTGATCAATTCTAGCGCTAAACGAATGTCACCTAAGGCCTCGTCGATTTCAGCCTCTGTATAAGGCGTGCTTCTTGGCGGTAAATCGCGAGCAATCTCGAAGGCGAGTTCGGGTTCGACTCGGGCCAGACCTTTAGTCGATGGATAGAGTGGGCAAGTGGTCGATTGTTGATACACATCATCTTGATAAATAGGCGCTACGACGGTTTTTTCCGCCGTGGGTAATAGGCATTTCCACGCCGCGATAGGATTGTTATCGCTTGCCTTAAATATTTCTGCCACTGTTTGCTGAATAGCGAAGGCCTGTTCGAAGCTGGTTGGCCTTAGTTCTGGGATCAGTACATCGCCGCTCGTGCCTGCTGCGCGGCGCTCGGCTAATTCCTTGGCTGCGGTATTAATATGCGTTTTAACTTGTTCGATCGTGGCGGTAGATAACATTAACTTTCCTATTTAAAGCGTTAGCTTAAAAAGAAGTGGCCTAGAGAGTGTGTGGCAGAAGCCATGTTTATGGGCCAAATATACTCGGTTATTGGCAACGCGGGAAATGCCAATGTTGGCTTTAGTTGAAAATCAGTAGCCACTGAGTCAAGAATGCGGTTAATACTCCTATAACCTTAAGATACTGAAACTTGCATCGTATAAGTGTCAGCTAAAGTATCCAATCTAATGCGAATGTTTCCATGATGATAGGCTAGATATTGTGCTGGCTCAGTGCCAGAATGGCTGTCCATTTTGCGGTTTCTACTGGACTCCTCCGTGAACCTTAGCCATAACGCCCCTCAGGCAAATAATCATGCTCAACTCGGGCTCCTGTTCATCTCAGTTGCGGTTTTATTTTGGGGCATGTTACCTATAGCATTAAAGCTCTCGGCGGCCTTTATCGATCCCGTGACTCTTACTTGGTTTCGTTTTCTGGTCGCGCTTTTAGTCAGCATAGTGATCCAATGGAGCGCAGGTAGTCTTAAGCAATTTGCAGCACTCGATGCCAAAGTTTGGTTAAGGTTAGTGCTTGCTGGCATCTTCTTGATGCTCAATTATGTGTCTTTTGTTTATTCACTCGATTACCTCGCACCGGGCGCCGCCCAACTGAATTTCCAGACTTCGCCCTTTTTCCTCGCGTTTGGTGGTGTGTTGTTTTTTAAGGAACGGCTTAATGCAGTACAACTCAGCTGTTTTGCAACCTTAGCTTTAGGTATGTTGATGTTTTTCCATCCTAATTTAAATTTTTCTGGGGCTAATAATCATCAGGTTTGGATTGGGGTGATGATCATCCAGTTCTCAGCACTGTCGTGGACTAGCTATGCCTTATTGCAAAAATCCTTACTGAATCGTTTGTCGCCCGCGAACGTGCTCTTAGTGATCTATGGCTTAGGTATTTTCGTAATGGCTCCCTTTAGCGACTTTAGTCAGTTTGTCCGTATGGACAGCTTCGATTGGCAGATAGCACTGTTTTGCGCCGCCAATACCTTGATCGCCTATGGCTGTTTTGGCCAGTCGATGAAGTACTGGCCGACGGCGCAGGTTAGTGCCATGTTGGCCCTAACGCCAGTATTTAGCTTTAGTGCCACGGCGTTAGTGGTGAGCCTTGGCTGGTGGCCAGAAGTATTCCGCGCTGATGAATTAGATGGTTTATCTTTGCTGGGGATTGGCGTGATTATTGTGTCTGTGATGGTGGTGCAATTGCTGCCTATGTATCGTAATCGTCAGGCGAAGCGTTTGCAGGCTGTCTAACGCAGACATTTTATCTATGGGAAAGGCCAGTGATCACTAGACTCAGCGAATTAAAACTTCAGGATATCCGTGGCGTCATCTTCGATCTCGACGGCACCTTAGCGCATTCTAATCCCGATTTTGCTGGGCTGCGGCGGGAGTTGGGGATTCATTCTGGTACGGATATCTTGGCCCATGTCGAGAGTCTGAGTACGGGTGAAGCACGGGCTAAGGCGTTAGACATTGTCCATGAGTACGAAAGACAAAGTTCACTCAAGGCCAGTTGGATTGATGGCGCGAGGGAGCTTATCGAATGCCTACGGGCCAAGTCACTGCCCTTGGCTATTTTGACTCGCAATATGCCAGAAGCGGCGCAGATCACTATCGAAAAACTGGGTATTGATATCCCTTTAGTGCTGACCCGTTACGATGCCGAGCCTAAGCCGCATCCCGAAGGTATTCATCTTATTTGCCAGCAGTGGCAACTCGCCCCCGCAGATATCTTATATGTGGGCGATTATTTGTTTGATCTGCAAACTGCGCGTAATGCGGGTAGTCACTGTGCCCTCTATTGCCCAGAAGACGTGCCAGACTATGCCCAAGCGGCTGATTTACTGGTCTCTTGCTACCACAGCCTGATTAAAGCATGGCCTAAATAATTTATGCTTATGCGGTTAACCTGTTTAGCCGCATATATCTCAATTAACTCCTGTGACTACTTAGGTAATTGCTTACAAAGGTCATCAAATAGTGCAAAACTTTCTGTTAGCACCGTTTGTAATTGATCTTCGTTATAGCACCATGGCTGATGTTGTGTACGCCAGTCGTTATCCCAGTCAATTTCTTCATCTCGCGCTAACCGCTCTGCAACGGCAATCTGTTGATAGGAGCCGCCACCGATGCGCTTATCTTCACGCCACAAGTTAAAGTTAAAAACTACCCACTGCTGCATCTCCATCATAAGCGTCATATGCGGGTAGGCGAACTTTTTCGCATTTAGCTTGTAATATCCCCCCTCGCTTGTATAAAAACGAATCGGATATGGGAACTGGGCAACCAGTGCTTGTTGACGCTCGGACGGCACCTTAGGATTAAAATCGCCAGGAAGTTTAGGAAAGCGCACCAACATGGAGGCGTAGCGCTCGGCAAAATTAACCTCACGGGCAATGGTAATCACGGGTTGTGACACTTCACTTAGGATAAAATTGTGTTGTTGCTCAGTTAACATATCGTCATCCATCTTGACTGTTTATGGTGTTATTTTCATGGTAGCTAAAGGTTAATATCCAATTTTTCAATTGATTAAAAATATTCGGTCAATATCAAAATCGCTTTTGTCGCTACGGCCTAGCTAAGAGTCAAAAGATATTTAGCGGTTACTTTGTGTATCCAGCTTATCTTGTTTAAGCCCAAGCCGAATACTGTCGAGTAATGCCACTAACCAGCAGAGCAAAAAGCCATAGAGCAGCTCATTGGCATTGGCAATTGTGGTCTGGGTTTGTTGCGTGATTTCGGCAGAAATCACGCCAATATCAAGCGGTAAGGTGCCGTTTTGAATATCTAAGGCGATCACTTGTGCCACTTGATAGATTTGCATGAGCAACAGCACAAGACTCACGACCGCTAAGCTAAAAAATACCAGTGCCGAGCGTTTATGTTTTAGGTAAAAATGGCCGCTGCCAGGGGCGACAAAGGCGGATAACAGGCCGGCGTTAAAGGCTTTTTTCATCGAAATACACTAGATGCGTTGCTAAAGACTAAGTCGACACTAATAGACATGTTGGCTTAACTGCAAGTTAATTTGCCATTGTGACTAACATTCCAATAAAGCCCGCAAACAGAGTGCAACCGACAAGTACCATGATTAATAAAGTTTTATCTTTGTGGCATGACTTAGCGAGTTCGGGCAGTGCCGAGGTAAATGGGGAAGTGATCAGTGCTAAAAAATCCATTTTATATCCTTAAACTAGGCATTCTTGCACTGACTATATCAGCTTGAAATATCAACTGGCCAGTGTGCTTTGAGCTAGTGCGATGTTAAGACAACAAAAAAGGAGCCTAGGCTCCTTTTTTAGTCTCTAGCTTAAGCTAGATTAGTCTTCACGTGGTTTACGTGGCTTACGCTCACCGGCAGGTTTGTCTGCACGAGGTTTGCGGTCAGCAAATGGCTTATCACCAGTAGACGCAGCGCGAGGCTTACGATCACCCGCTGGGCGGTCACCTGTTGGACGATCGCCACGTGGTTTACGGTCACCGGCAGGACGGTCTGAACGAGCACTGCGGCCTGAATCAACAAATACTTGATCGCCAGCTTCGCGGATGTTCAATGGCTTGCCACAAACACGTACTTTACGTAGGTGCTGTAACACGTCTTTTGGCATGCCGTCTGGCAGGTCAACAGTGGTCACTGCATCGTAAAGTTGGATTGCGCCAATGTAACGGCTGTCGATGTTAGCTTCGTTCGCGATAGCGCCAACGATGTTACCCACACCTACACCATTCTCACGACCTACGTCGATCACGTAACGGCACATTTTCAAATCTGGGTTGTCTTTCAACGCTTCAGCTGAGCCTAAGCTTGCTGGCATTGGACGCGGTTCGCGACTTCTGCGTTCACCACGCTCACCACCACGGTCATTACGATCACTTCCGCGGTCACTACGTTCAGTGCGCTCACTGCGTTCATCACGAACACGTTCTTGAATTGCTGGCAATTGCAAAGGACGTTCTTGCTGAACTTGCTGTAATAATGCAGCGGCTAGCAGATCGGTATCGACTTCTAACTGTTGGCATAATTGAGCAACAGCTTCTTTCATGAAATCTAAATCGCCGTTGATTGTTTCAGCCAATTGCTCACCTAAGCGAGACAGACGACGTTCTGCAACTGTCTCTGGGCTTGGGATTTTCATCGGTGAAATACGGCTGTTAGTTGAGCGTTCGATAGTGCGCAGCATGCGCATTTCACGGCTAGTCACAAACAGGATCGCCATACCAGTACGGCCAGCACGGCCTGTACGGCCAATACGGTGTACATAAGCTTCGGCATCATACGGAATATCGTAGTTCACAACGTGACCGATACGCTCAACGTCAAGACCACGGGCCGCAACGTCAGTCGCGATCAGAATGTCTAACTTGCCACGTTTCAGTTGGTCAACTGCACGCTCACGGGCTTGCTGGTTCATGTCACCGTGTAGTGGTGATGAAGCATAACCGCGGGCTTCTAACTTTTCAGCTAACTCAACACATGAGTTACGAGTACGCACGAATATGATTACACCTTCAGTGTTTTCAACTTCTAATACACGTACTAAGGCTTCAAGTTTGTTGTGTTGTGATACTTGTACAAAACGCTGTTCGATTGACTCAACCGTAGTTTGGCTTGATTCGATACGAACATGTACAGGATTACGTAAGTGCTGGTTAGCAACACGCTTAATTTGCTCTGGCATAGTGGCAGAGAATAACGCCAGTTGGCGTTCGCTTGGCGTGTGCTCAAGGATCCATTCGATATCATCGATGAAGCCCATTTTTAACATTTCATCGGCTTCATCTAGCACTAAAGCTTGTAATGAGTCGAGTTTCAAGGTGCCGCGACGCATATGGTCCATAACACGACCAGGCGTACCAACGATAACTTGTGGGCCGCGTTTCAGGGCATTCAACTGTTGTTGCATGCTTTGGCCGCCGTAAATTGGAAGAACGTGGAAATTCTTCATAAATTTGGCATAGCTACTGAACGCTTCAGCAACCTGCACGGCTAATTCACGTGTTGGTGCTAAGACTAAAATTTGCGGTGTCGTTTGGCTGGTAACTTTGTTTAATAGTGGTAACGCGAAGGCGCCAGTTTTACCTGTACCTGTTTGCGCTTGACCTAAAATATCTTTGCCAGCCATAAGTGGATCGATACTGGCTGATTGGATTGGCGTTGGTTTTTCATAACCTAGCTCGTCAAGAGCACGCAACAAATTCTCGGATAGGCCGAGTTCACGGAAAGTTCTTTCATCGGATGACATTGGGTTGTAGCCTTGTGGATGCGCGCGCGAAATGGCGCTAAAGTTTCACAGACAGAAAATCAACCCCGTGTCGATTTCCCGCGAACGACGGATTATAGCAGCATGGCGGCCACTTTACCAATCAGAGTCACGCTATTTAACCTGTTTTCTGCATTTTTTTCGCTAAAACTGAGCAAGAAACGCGCCACTTCCCATTAATTCTTTAAATATTCAACATTTAATTGAAGTAACTCGAATGCTGACTCTGTCACTGCCGCAAGAAAAGTGATGTCGATTGTCGCGACGGTATCCTCTGGTGTGTGATATTGGGGATGGGTCGGCACACCAAAATACAGCCAAGGGATATTCGCTTTGTGGAAGGGGTAATGATCCGACGCCCGCAGCCAATCGGTACTTTGTATGCTTCGACCAACGGGTTTAGGGTGCGTGAGTTTAATGCAAAGTCGGTTCTGCTGATTCAGTAGGGGTTTAAATTGATTGAACTGAGTGAAGTTTCGACTGCCTTCGAGGTAAATCGCATAGGGCCTGCCGGGGTGACTCACCATATCTAAATTCAACATCAGCTCAAAAGTCGCTTCTGGCAGGCGGGTTTTGAGTTGTTCAACCAAGGCGATACTGCCATAGAGCCCAGGTTCTTCGGCATCGGTTGCCACAAACATCAGGTTCACCTTAGGCAAGGTATTGGGTTGTAGGGCAAATTGCTGTTGCCAATGTTTGGCAATGGCGAGCATAGCAGCGACGCCCGAGGCGTTATCATCGGCGCCGTGGTAAATCCTGCTGCCGCTCATGCCTAAGTGATCATAGTGGGCGACGATAATGCGCCATCGATTCGTCGGTTCTGCCGCCATCGCGGTGGCGACCACGTTGGCACCAGTTTCTTGGGTGAAGAAGGTTTGATATTCAAAGGGCACGATAAAGTCCGCACCCCAAGGCTGTAAACCTAGCCCCTGAAATTGCTGCTTTATATAGTCACGACTTTTTGCCGCACCTTGGGTTTGGGTTTTGCGGCCTTCAAATTCATCCGAGCTTAATACAGTGACTGTCGCTTGTAACTCTGTGGGCTCGGCCCAAGTGAGTTTTAGCTCAGTGCGTGCACAGGTTTCGGTTGAGTTAGCGCAGCCAGTGAGGGTCGTTGTAACAACGCAGGCCAGTGCTAATAAGCCAAGTCTTTGGGATTGATGTCTTATAAGGTGCGTGATCTTGAACTTGGCGAGCAGCTGACCGATACGACTGTGGTTGAATAGAGTCGATGCACTTAGGTTTACGTCACTGAGGTTTATGTCGCTTAGGTTTTTACTTAAAAGTGATTGATATTGCCTCGGTAATATAAGGTGAGTTACTGGGGACTGAGTGCTATCACGCATGGACATTCCTTATCGCTGAAGCCTTCGCCAGAAGATGAATATCATCTTTGCCTAAATCCGATTCTAATTCAATGAGATCTATATGTATGCGATAGCTTAAGCATATTGGATTGCTGAGCGAAAAAAAGCGCAGTGCTTAGGGCGACTGCGCTTTTATTATTCAGACCAACTGCGGCATGAGCCGAATGTTAAGCCTTAGCTTTATTGGCCTTTGCCAGCTCGATATCCCGTTTTAGCAGTGGCTTTAAGAAGCGTGCCGTGTGGGAGGTTGGATGCTCGGCGACTTCTTCCGGCGTGCCTGTGGCTAAAATCATACCGCCACCACCGCCACCTTCTGGGCCTAAGTCGATAATCCAGTCTGCGGTTTTGATCACATCCAGATTATGCTCAATCACCACAATCGTGTTGCCGTGGGATTTGAGACGATGCAACACGTCGAGCAGCAATTGAATATCGGCAAAATGTAAGCCCGTGGTCGGTTCATCCAAGATATACAAGGTTTGGCCCGTGTCACGTTTAGATAACTCTTTGGCAAGTTTCACCCTTTGGGCTTCACCGCCCGAAAGTGTGGTCGCACTTTGGCCGAGACGCACATAGGACAAACCTACATCCATCAAGGTTTGTAGCTTACGGGCAATGGCAGGTACGGCATCGAAGAACTGACGTGCATCTTCCACTGTCATCTGCAGTACTTCGTGAATATTCTTGCCTTTATAGCGTACTTCTAAGGTTTCGCGGTTATAGCGCTTACCTTTACAGGAATCACAGGGCACATACACATCGGGTAGGAAGTGCATTTCGACCTTGATCAAGCCATCGCCTTGGCAAGCCTCACAGCGTCCACCTTTTACGTTAAAGGAGAAACGGCCGACCTGATAACCGCGAGTCCTCGACTCTTGGGTTCCGGCAAAAATCTCGCGAATTGGGGTGAAGATGCCCGTATAAGTGGCAGGGTTAGAGCGCGGTGTGCGGCCAATTGGGCTTTGGTCGATATCGACCACTTTGTCGCACAGTTCCATCCCTTCGATACGATCATAGGGTGATGGCTCATCCACCGTCGCCCCGTTGAGCATTCTATGGGCGATTTTGAAGAAAGTATCGTTGATTAAGGTCGATTTACCCGAACCCGATACGCCCGTCACACAAGTGAAGAGGCCAATGGGAATGGTTAAATCCACATTACGCAAGTTGTTACCGCGAGCGCCAAATAGCTCAATCACTTGAGTTTTGTCGAATGGAATGCGCGGCGTATCGATATGAATGCTGCGCTTACCGGAAATATATTGGCCGGTGACCGATTCTTCACAGGCGATGATCTTCTCAATTGGACCGTCACAAATCACTTCGCCGCCGTGTACGCCAGCGCCAGGGCCGATATCGATCACGTGATCCGCCATACGAATCGCATCTTCGTCATGCTCAACCACAATCACAGTGTTGCCCAAATCCCGCAGGTGGATCAGGGTTTGCAGCAGACGTTCGTTATCCCTTTGATGCAGGCCGATTGAAGGTTCGTCGAGCACATACATCACGCCGACGAGCCCTGCACCGATTTGGCTGGCGAGTCGAATACGTTGGGCTTCACCGCCGGAGAGGGTTTCTGCTGAGCGCGATAGGCTCAAATAATTGAGACCCACGTTGACGAGGAAACCTAAACGATCGCGGATTTCCTTTAAAATCTTCTCGGCGATCTGCGCCTTTTGGCCGCTAAATTCGACTTTCTCGAAGTAGTCCAAGGCTTCTCCAATCGACCAAGTGGTGAGTTGTGGCAGGTTGATATCACCTAAAAACACGTTACGGGCTTCTTCGCGTAAGCGCGAGCCACCACAGCTTTGACAAGCTTGGGTATTGATAAACTTGGCTAATTCGTCACGTACCGAGTTGCTTTCGGTTTCGCGATAGCGCCTGTCCATGTTGTTTAGAATGCCTTCGAAGGGGTGATTACGCACCACCACATCACCGCGGTCATTAATGTATTTAAAGGCAATACTTTCTTTACCTGAGCCGTAAAGTACGATTTTGCGGACTTTTTCGCTAAGCTGCTCGTAGGGCACTTCGACATCGAACTTATAGTGTTCGGCGAGTGAGCTAAGCATTTGGAAATAGTAGAAGTTGCGTCTATCCCAGCCGCGAATCGCACCGCCCGCCAGTGAAAGCTCGGTATTGGTGATCACACGCTCAGGATCGAAAAATTGTTGTACCCCTAAACCATCACAGGTTTGGCACGCGCCGGCTGGATTGTTAAAGGAGAAGATCCTTGGCTCTAATTCCGCCATCGAATAACCGCAGTGCGGGCAGGCAAAGTTGGCCGAGAAGATCAGTTCTTCGCCTTTTGCTTTACCAGTACCCGTGTCGTCTTCCATGCTGGCAACGGTCGCGATGCCGCCGGAGAGTTCCAGCGCAGTTTCGAAGGATTCCGCTAAGCGTTGCTTGATATCGTCACGCACTTTAAAACGGTCGACGACCACTTCAATCGTGTGTTTAACGTGTAAGTCTAAGGTTGGCGGATCGGTTAAGTCACACACTTCACCGTCGATACGCGCGCGGATATAACCCTGCGCTGATAGACCTTCGAGCAATTTAACGTGTTCACCCTTACGGGCGTTGACCACAGGTGCAAGCAGCATCAAGCGGCTGTCTTGGGGCATTTCCAACACTTTATCGACCATCTGGCTGACGGTTTGTGCCGCCAAGGGTTGATTGTGTGTCGGACAACGCGGCTCACCCACGCGTGCAAACATCAAGCGCAGGTAATCATAAATTTCGGTAATCGTGCCCACGGTTGAACGTGGATTATGGGAGGTGGATTTTTGCTCTATGGATATCGCCGGGCTTAAGCCTTCGATATGGTCCACATCGGGCTTTTCCATTAAACTCAAAAATTGGCGAGCATAGGCAGATAGGGACTCGACATAACGTCGCTGGCCCTCGGCATATAAAGTATCGAAAGCGAGGGAGGATTTGCCAGATCCCGATAAGCCCGTGATGACAATCAGTTTATCCCTTGGGATAGTCAGGTTGATATTCTTGAGATTGTGGGTGCGTGCGCCGCGTATTTCAATCTTATCCATCTATCGCTCTAATGCCATATGCTTAAAAAAATGAGCACAAGTATCGCACAGTTCCGCCGCTGAGTTTAGTTGATTCTGTGATCTGCACCAATCCTAGGGCTGGCACTGGCTTTAAGTCGACCTGCTTTGCGGGATGTTGTGGATGGAATGGATTAACTAAGATTAATACTGTTGTTGCGCACTGACTCACAGGACAATTGTGAACACTATGTTAGACTCATACCCCTGTGCATGAGCGTTAAAAATAAAGATGTTAACTCAGACACAGTCAATATAGGTCCGTGATAAACGGGATAAAAGCTAAGTGTATAGTCAGTGGTTTAGGCCACTATTTCCTTTTGAGCAAATCCTTTTGGGTGTGGTAACATGCGCCCCTTAAAAGACTTCAATCCAGGGCAAAATCATGGGTAACAACGGACTTTCGGGTACTGAGAAAAAAGTCGCGTTTTCTTTAGCCAGTGTATTTGGTTTGCGTATGATGGGCTTGTTTATGATCATGCCCGTCTTTGCACTTTATGGTCAGCATCTCGAAGGCTTTTCGCCTCTGTGGGTGGGTATTGCTATCGGCGCCTATGGCCTGACTCAAGCCGTGCTGCAAATCCCCATGGGGATTTTATCTGACAAATATGGTCGTAAGCCGATTATTCTCGGTGGCTTAGTATTGTTTGCTATTGGTAGTGTTATAGCTGCTAACGCAGATACGATTTATGGCGTTGTCTTTGGTCGAGCTGTACAGGGTATGGGCGCGATTGCCGCTGCCGTGCTGGCGCTTGCCGCGGATTTAACCCGCGACGAGCAGCGCACTAAGGTGATGGCGATTATTGGCATGTGTATCGGGTTATCTTTTGCCCTGTCTTTGCTAATGGGACCTATCGTTGCGCAACATCTTGGGTTGACTGGATTGTTTTGGTTAACGGCGGTATTGGCTATTGTCGGTATGCTGTTGATCCAGTTTTTAGTGCCTAATCCCATCACTCAGGCTCCGAAGGGAGACACTCTAGCTACGCCCGCTAAGCTCAAACGTATGTTCCTCGAGCCGCAATTATTTAGGCTTAACGCTGGGATTTTTATCCTGCATTTAGTGCTCACCGCAGTATTTGTGGCACTGCCGCTGGATCTGGTGGATGCGGGTCTAGTGAAAGAAAAACATTGGATGCTGTATTTCCCCGCTTTTGTGGGCGCATTTATTTTGATGGTGCCGTTAATCATCATAGGGGTTAAGCGCAAAAATACTAAGGCGATGTTCCAAATTGCCCTCGTGATAATGATAGTGGCATTGCTGGCGATGGCCGCATTTGCGAGCAATCTTTGGGTATTGAGTTTTGCCGTGGTGCTCTTCTTTACTGGGTTTAACTATTTAGAAGCCTCACTGCCTAGTTTGATTGCCAAATTTTGCCCCGTCGGCGAAAAAGGTTCGGCCATGGGCGTGTATTCAACTAGCCAGTTTTTAGGGGCTTTTTGTGGTGGTATGCTCGGTGGCGGTGCTTTCCAGCTCGTGGGCGCAGTCGGGGTATTTGTTGTTGCCGTGATCTTAATGTCTATTTGGTTATTCCTGACATTAGGCATGCAAAATCCTGTGTTGTTAAAGAGTTACACCTTAGAAGCTGAAGTGAAAGACAAGGCGCAAGCGCGCGATATGGCAACCCAGTTATCCCAATTAATGGGCGTTGTTGAAGCCATAGTCGTGCTGGACGAGAAAGTAGCTTATCTCAAGGTAGACGAGCATTTCGATTTAAGAGAAGCACGAGCTGTGTTAGGCTCTGCTCAATAATATCTGGTCTGCCGTGTGGTATTTGGGGAAGCTGATTTTCCTCTATGGCAATAAAGATAAACAACATACTGAATTAATAGATTATTTAAAGAATCGCAGGAGATTTCAATGGCCAGTCGTGGTGTTAACAAGGTAATTTTGGTTGGCAATTTGGGACAAGATCCAGAAGTGCGTTATATGCCAAACGGTAATGCAGTCGCAAACATCACAGTAGCGACTAGCGAATCGTGGAAAGACCAACAGGGTCAACAGCAAGAGCGTACTGAATGGCACCGTGTGGTTCTGTTCGGCAAATTAGCTGAAATTACCGGTGAATACCTGCGTAAAGGTTCACAGGTTTACCTTGAAGGTAAACTGCAAACTCGTAAGTGGAAAGACCAAAGTGGTCAAGACCGTTACAGCACTGAAGTGGTTATCGACCAAAGCGGTAGCATGCAAATGCTAGGTAGCCGTGGTCAAGGTGGACAAGCACAAGGCGCGCCAATGGGCGGCGGCATGCCACAAAACGCAGGTTATCAATCTGCACCACAACAAGCCGCGCCTGCGCAAAATCAATATGCGCCAGCGCCTCAAGCTGCACCTGCTTACCAAGCGCCAGCTCAGCAACAATATGCTCCGCCAGCACCTGCCCAGCAGCAAGGTTATGGTCAGCCACAGGCTCAACAACCACAACAAGGTGGTTATGCGCCTAAGCCACAAGCCGCGCCAGCGCCAGCTTATCAAGCGCCTGCAGCACCGGCACAGCGTCCAGCGCCGCAACCACAGCAAAACTTCACTCCAGATTTGGATGATGGCTGGGATGACGATATTCCGTTTTAAATTGGAACGTATCGAAGTGTAAAGACGGTATCGTCTTAAATAAGCAAAGCCACGCGAGTCGTGGCTTTGTTGTTTCTTGTCTTTATGCTTTTAGTTTTTGTGCCGTGAAGCGTGGGTTAGGTTGCTAAATCTTTCACCTCGCTTGCTCACATAACGATACGTTTGAGATAGAAACTTAGAACGTATAATCGAAGTTATAACGCATGCCTAGCATGATCTGGTCATTGGTTTCGCGGTATTCAAAATCTGTTTTTTGATATTCGATGAAGGTGCTGAATTTCGGTGTTTTATGCCATTCCAGCGTAGTGTTATAGGCATTGTATTTCGCGGAGGTGATGTCATTGTCGCCATCGTCATATTTGGACACGCCTAGCTTGATTTTATAGCTGTCAGTGATGGGATAGCTTGCAACTACATCCAGTGTTGAACCATCCAATGTGGTGCCATCGACGCTGTCTTTTTCAATGTTTTGGTAGGCTGCGGCGAGGAACAGAGAATTGAAATTTTTTGCTAGGGTTACACCAAATGTATTTTCATCCTTGTTGTCCTCTAACTCTTTATTATAAAAAGCCGCGGCAATGTAGATGAAGTCGGTTTTATAACGGATACCCGTGTTAACGAAGTCACTGCCGCCACTGCCTTTATTGCCGTCGAATTGTGCATCGGCCGAAAATAATAGGTCGCCAAACTCTTTACGATAGGTCACGAGATTATTGAGCCTGAATGGGCTCGCACTGTCATAGGCGAGTGGGGTTCCTGAGCGGTTAAAGATATCAACGGGATCGGAAATCATTTCCTGCGTGACGGCTTGTTTACCTATGGCTACGCTACCAAAAAATCCCTTTAATCCGACATAGGCTTTGCGCGCATCGCCAAAGTCACCGTCATCTTTGATATCGACCTTAAATTCCCCTTTCGCAAAACCGACTAAGCCATTACCGAGTTGGTGCTCTGCAGCAAAACCAATCCGCGAGTTTGCATCGCCTACATCCCACACATCGTCCGAGTTAGTGTGGGTCAGGCCGAAGGTTGGGCGTAAAGAACCATAAAAATTAAACTGGGTATCCGATGGCACTGATGGCTCATTTTCTTGAGCTTCGAGCATGGCGAGTCTCTGCTGAATTTGTTGTAACTCAGTGCGTAATTCGTCATTGGTTTCTGCTGTATTATTGGCTTGAACGGCAAAGATAGGTGTGGCAAAGCTCAGCACAAGTATGGCTGATGTAAGTTTAGACGGTTTCATTTATGTTTCCTTACATAACAACTACTCGCGTTACGCTAATGGATTTTGTTGCCGATTGAGCTGTATCGCTAGTAGTAAGGAGCTGCACTTGTGATAGTGCTGGGGAGGCGCCTAACTAAGAAAATTAGGCTTCGTAACTCAGCAGCTGACAGATAAAACGTGTCAGCTGGTTTTGGAAAGGTGCAATCCTATCCATCCCGCCAAAACAGCGGGATGTTAGAGGGAGGATTAGAGTATGGTCGCGGCCATTTTGCGGCGCAGGTAAGCGATTTGCTGCATGTGTGGCAAATCTTTGGGGCAGTTATCTTGGCAGCCGAGTAGCGTCATACAGCCAAATACGCCATCTTGATTGCCAATCACATGGTAGAAATCATCCGCGCTGCGGCTGTCTCTGCTATCCATTTCAAAGCGGGCGATTTTCATCATGCCAACCGCACCAACAAAGGTGTCACGCATTTGTTTGGTGGCGCAGGCCGACACGCAAACGCCACATTCGACGCAGCGTTCTAGCTCATAGATCCGCGCGGCTTCTTCAGGTGCCATTGGATTTTCGAGGCGATGAATGTCCTGATCATCGGGTCTAGGGTGCAGCCACAGTTTTAAGCGTTCGGCTAATTCACGCATAAATTTACCCGTATTCACCGATAAGTCGCCAATCAGCTCGAAGCCTGGTAGCGGCATGAGGGTGATTTCGCCATTAGGATAATTTGCCGTTAACGTGCGACAGGCAAGCGTGGGGAAACCATTGATCACCATGGCGCAACTGCCACAGATGCCCGCGCGGCAGACAAAGTCGAACTGCAGTGAAGGGTCTTGTAGCTCACGTAGTTGATTTAAGGCGATAAATACTGTCATGCCCGGTGTTTCAGTCAACTGATAACGTTCCATCTTTGGCTTGTCTTGGCCATCTTGCGGATCGTAGCGAAAGATATTAAAGCTGATTTGACGGCTCATAGTGGTTTGTTTCCTACCGGTTGGGCTGGAGTGATCGCTAAGGTATCGCTGAGGCGTTCATTAGGAGCCTGCAGGTGGCTTGGCAGCTCGTATGGCATCAGGGCTCGCTGCAGTGTGTTTCTATCGGGATCATCACCTAAGCTCGCGAGCACTTGATTGATTTCTTGTACGCGTTTTTCGGTATCTGGATGGGCGATAGTATTATCGTTACCGTAGCCACGGTATCCCGGTGGTAGCTCCATTTTCATCACATCTAGCGCTTCATAACGCAGTACTGGTTCAAGTGATTCGGCATCTGGCCAAGTTGCCAGTGTGCGGTTGAGCCAATCTTTATCATTGCGTTGTGGGTAATCTTCCCGTGAATGGGCGCCGCGGCTTTCAGTGCGAGCCTCTGCGCCACAGGCGACGGTTAGGGCCACTTTCAACATACGGGTGACGCGTAGCGCTTCGACTAACTCAGGATTGGAGTGACGTTTTTTACATTTAAGGCCAAGATTTTTTGCCCGCAGCAGTAAGTCTTTCAAGCCTTTGATGGCTTTATCTAACTCGGGTCCATTACGGAAGATCCCGACGTAGTTCATCATGATGCGTTGCATTTCTTTCTTTATTTGGAAGGGATTTTCTGTACCGTTGCCTTCGACCAGTCCATCGATTTCTTGCTGTAATTTATCGATGAATTTTTGAGTCAGTGCGGTATCAATTTCTAAGTCGTTATTCTGACAAAAATCAGCGACATATTTGCCGATGATCATGCCGCCGACCACAGTTTCTGCCACCGAATTACCGCCTAAACGGTTAAAACCATGCATGTCCCAACAGGCCGCTTCTCCGACGCTGAACAGCCCTTTGAGTTGTGGACTCTCACCTGTGGCATTGGTGCGCACGCCACCCATGGAATAATGCTGGGTAGGTCTGACGGGGATCCAGTCTTTACAAGGATCGATACCGAGGAAGTAATCACAAATCTCTTTCACTTCGCGCAGGTTGGTTTCGATATGCTCACGGCCCAGCTGCGTAATATCCAGCCACAGATGTGGACCATAAGGGCTTTCGACGCCATTGCCTTTGCGCATATGCTCTGTCATGCGGCGGGAAACCACATCGCGGGAGGCGAGTTCTTTTTTCTCTGGCTCGTAATCTGGCATAAAGCGATGACCGTCTTTATCACGCAGGATACCGCCATCACCACGACAACCTTCAGTGGTAAGGATCCCCGCGGGCACTATGGCGGTAGGGTGAAACTGCACCGCTTCCATATTGCCTAAGGTGGCGACACCAGTATCGAGTGCTAACGCTTGGCCTATGCCTTCGCAGATGGTGGCATTGGTCGATATTTCATAAATCTTGCCATAACCGCCGGTGGCGATAGTGGTGGATTTGGCAACATAAGCGCGCAATTCACCTGTGACTAAACAGCGGGCAATGACTCCATGGCAACGCTTACCGTCATGGATCAGCGACAGGGCTTCAATCCGTTCATGTACTGGAATGCCCATGGAGATAGCTTGGTTATCGACCGCGTACAGTAAAGAGTGGCCAGTGCCGTCTGCGGTGTAACAAGTACGCCATTTTTTTGTGCCACCAAAATCGCGGGCATTGATCAGGCCGTGAGCTTCTTCAGCCTCATTGAGCGTTACCCTTTGCGCGTTCATGATGACTTCACGTGGGCCGGCGGATATTCTCGACCAAGGTACTCCCCAGTTGGTGAGTTCGCGGATCGCTTTTGGTGCAACGTGGGCAAACATGCGTGCGACGTCTTGATCGCAGCCCCAGTCAGAACCTTTTACTGTGTCTTGAAAGTGAATGTCTTCGTTATCGCCCATGCCTTTAACGGTATTGCCTAGGCTGGCTTGCATTCCGCCCTGTGCGGCGGCCGAATGTGAACGTTTTGCGGGAATTAACGATAGCACTAAGGTATCTAGGCCTCGCTCTTTGGTGGCAATCGCGACTCTAAGGCCTGCCAATCCTGCGCCAATGACTAATGAGTCTGTATAAATGATTTTCAAATCAGATCCTTATCTAATAATTTAGATAACATTTCATGGATTTATCATTGCGCTCCTCGGGCATAGATGCGCTGCAACTATGTATCAGAGGAGGATCCGTATGTTGTTTGTCTTGCTATATAGGCTAGGTGCGCCGATAGCGTCATGCCCATTACTGAGGAATAAACGGTTGTACTGGCAAAACTAATTCGATACCAATATTGATATAGGTCACTAGGCTTAATGTGCCTAAACACAATAAATAGACGATCAATACTTGCGCTATAGTGCGGATAAGTGGACGGTTACTACTCACACCCCACTTTAATATCACTCGGTATAAACCAACGATGCCGTGGAATAACACGATAGGTAAAAACACCACGTATAAGAGCCAAGCGTTATCGTGGTAAACCCGTTCGGCCGAAAGGTGAGGGCCAATATCAGGGTTTAAAATCATAGTGGCAAGATGGGCTGACACTAAGAAAAACAGTAAGAAACCGGTGATCATCTGCCAGAACCATGCTTGGGTATCTCTATGCTTGATAGTCGACATGAAGCCACGCATCGCTCGCCATTGGCCTAATTGCACAGGGAAACGACGTAGTGCAGTTGCGGCATGTATTGCAACAATCACGAGCATAATGACTGAAATGATCTGGGTCACTATGGGGAAGCCATGACCCGTCGAGCTAAACATACTGCCTTCTAAGAATTGCACCATGTGAAAGAAGGTTTCTTTACCAAATAAAATGCTCGCCTCGAAATGCATATGAAATAAGAGAAAAATACCTAATATAAGCCCTGTCACACTTTGTAAGCAGTCTGCTTTAGCCGACCAAGCTTGGCCAAATGGTCCGCCGTTAATGGCGGTAGGAACACGCGTTTTTGCTGACATTAATTCACCTCTTACTCGATTTGTTATGGCGTGAATGTATCTGCATCACGCCAACACAAAGTCTATAGATACAGATTAAAAGAAGAGGGTTAATCCATTTGTAGGCATTAGCCCTGAGAGCACTTAGGGTAAAATTGAGCTACAGCATCATGCCGCCAAACAGGAAGGCCAATGCCACACTGGTGGCAATCGTCACAACGCCAGGGACCAGGAACGGATGGTTAAATACCGCCTTACCAATCCGAGTCGAGCCGGTATCATCCATCTCGACCGCAGCCAGTAGCGTGGGGTAAGTCGGTAATACAAACAGCGCGCTGACGGCGGCGAAAGAGGCTACGGCTGTCAATGGACTTACACCAATCGCCAAGGCTGCGGGCATTAGCGCTTTTGTTGTCGCGCCTTGGGAGTAGAGCAGCATGGAGGCAAAGAATAAGGTTACCGATAATAACCAAGGCTGACTTTGCAGTAAGGTGCCGGCAAGATCTTTGATTTCCTCGATATGATTCGACACTAAGGTATCGCCTAACCAAGCCACACCTAATACACAGACACAGGCTGACATGCCTGACTTGAAGGTGGCTGCATTGGAGATTTCGCTCGCGTCTAACTTACAGAAAATCGTAATAGCGGCAGCTGCTGTGAGCATCAGCACCATAATGGCGGCGTCGCGTGGCAATACAGGGTCAACAATCAAACCGACTTTGTCAGATATCGCAGTGGCATAGGCCATGACAGCCGCAATCGCCAGCAAGAAAATCATCACAGATCGTTTCGCGCCGGCTTTAATTTTGATCTCAGTTTTACCGCGTGTTTTAACTAAACCTTTGGCTAAGCGTTCTTGATAGACAGGATCATCGGCCAGTTCTTTACCCATTAAGTTGGCAACAACGGCTCCGACCATGCAGGCGAGGAAAGTTGAGGGAATACAAACGGCTAACAGTACTAAATAATCTACGCCAAACGGCTCTAAGATACCTGAGAAGAACACGACAGCCGCTGAAATCGGTGAGGCGGTAATGGCGACTTGAGATGCGACAACGGCAATAGATAAGGGACGAGAGGGGCGAATGCCTTGCTCTTTTGCGACTTCGGCAATAACAGGTAAGGTGGAGAATGCTGTGTGGCCTGTACCCGCAAAAAGTGTCATGAAATAGGTGACGACAGGGGCCAGAAAGGTGATTTGTTTTGGATGCTTACGTAATAATTTTTCTGCCAGTGAGACTAAATAATCCATCCCTCCAGACACTTGCATGGCCGCAATCGCGGTGATAACTGACATAATGATGAGGATCACGTCAATCGGGATATTGCCCGGTTTGAGTCCCATCCCCGCGGTCAGTATCAGTACCCCGACACCGCCAGCGAAGCCGACTCCCATGCTACCCATCCTTGCACCAAGGTAAATAGCCCCGAGGACGATAATTATCTCTAATATAATCATAGTGTTAACTCTATTTTATTTTTAATTTCAATAGCCTGCGCATATTCACTCTGCGCAGGCTTATTCTTGAATCATCGAGTTGTGGACTGGGGAAGGCTCCCCAGCCCCACTGAGTTACACTTTGGCTTTGCTGGTGTTGCGTTTAGCCTGATATTTAGGATTCATCAGGTTTTCAACCGAGAGAATGTCATCGAGTTCTTCAACCGTTAACAAACCGCGTTCGAGTACCACTTCACGGACATTTTTACCCGTTTGGGCGCAAATTTTGCCTATGATGTCACCTTCATGGTGGCCGATGATTGGGTTAAGGTAGGTCACGATCCCGATAGAGTTCATCACATGGGCCATGCAGATCTCTGGATTGGCTGTGATACCTTCAACGCATTTTTCACGCAGGGAGATACAGGCATTACCCATCAAACTGAGCGACTCAAACATCGCCTGTCCAATCACAGGTTCCATGACGTTAAGCTGTAATTGGCCAGCTTCGGCGGCCATAGTGATAGTGATATCGTTGCCGACAATCTTAAAGGCAACCTGATTGACGACCTCAGGGATCACAGGGTTAACCTTGGCTGGCATGATGGAGGAACCCGCTTGCAGCTCAGGAAGATTAATCTCCTTCAGACCTGTACGTGGACCCGATGAAAGTAAGCGTAGGTCGTTACAAATCTTGGACATTTTAATCGCCATACGCTTAATTGCACTGTGCAGCATAACGTAGGCACCACAATCGGATGTCGCTTCGATTAAATCTTCCGCTGGCACATAGGCGCGGCCAGTAATGTCTGCCAGATACTTAATGGCTAATGCAGAATAACCGACAGGCGTATTGAGCCCTGTACCAATGGCGGTTGCGCCTAAGTTCACTTCTAACAACAACTCTTGGCAACGTTTGATGGACTTAATTTCTTCTCGCAATGTAACAGCAAAGGCATGAAACTCTTGGCCTAAGGTCATAGGCACGGCATCTTGCAATTGAGTGCGGCCCATTTTTAAGATGGTTTTAAACTCTGTGGCTTTAGTGTCGAAAGCGCTGATAAGGTCGGTTAATGCATCTAACAGAATATCGGTACTGTTGATGACCGCAATACGGAAACCTGTTGGATAGGCATCGTTAGTCGATTGGCATTTATTGACATGGTCATTAGGATTGATGACATCGTAACGGCCTTTTTCTAGCCCCATGATCTCCAGTGCAACGTTGGCTAATACCTCATTGGTATTCATGTTGACTGAAGTGCCTGCGCCTCCTTGATAAACATCGACCGGAAATTGATCAACAAATCGACCCGTTGTGAGTATCAGATCGCACGCTTCAATAATTTTGTCAGCGATTTCAGGACTTACAGCGCCTAATTCACTGTTAGCCATGGCAGCGGCTTTTTTTGTTAGCATCATGCCACGGACTAATTCAGGTACATCGGAAATTTTTTGATTACTCAGCTTAAAGTTTTCGATGGCACGCAATGTATGTATGCCATAATAAAATTCATTGGAAACTTCTTTCGTGCCCAATAAATCTTCTTCGATCCGTACGCTATTAGTATCTTTCATTTCGATCCTATTAAATCCAATTAATAGTAAGATATATCTCCGAGTATTGAGTTGTGGATGTGTACAATAAGTATACGTAACACATCAAGAATAACTCATCGAAAACATGAAGGAGAATCGTCTCCTTGACTATCGAAGTAGATCTTAACGCTTTGGCAATAACAGGATTAGGATGGTGATCACTTAACTGTTTGAAATAGTGTATTTCTTTTGTTTCTTAGATAAGTCTCTCAACTCGGATCACTAGTGTGAGCCATTACTTTTTGATGCAAATTAGCTATAGATTTGTTATTCGTTAACCAATCGGCGACATATTTATTCAAGTGTTTTTAAATTTAAATAAACCATACGATATTTAATTGTCACTGCGTCAATAGCGAATAATCATTGATTAGTTAAATCTACTCAATAATAAATGCATGGTGTTTTCCTTAAAGTTTAAATAATCAATTAGATAACGATAAATCTGTTATTTCATTTTAGTGAGAGCTATCACAGTGAGGCTTAGACAATAGTGCACACTGTGGGCGTTTATTATTAATCAAAGGATGTAAGCATGAATTTTCCAATGCGTAAGCTTTTGCTCTCGGTCACTTTAGGGTTATTTCTCTCCTCCGCGGCGCAGGCGCTTCCACAGGTACGTATTATTGCCACGGGTGGCACTATTGCGGGAGTCGGACAATCGGCTACTGAGTCTAACTATCAGGCTGGTGAAGTGGGCATTAGTAGCTTAATTGCGGCCGTGCCTGAAATGAAACAACTTGCCGATATTCAAGGTGAGCAACTGGTTAAAATCGGTTCGCAGGATATGAACGATAAAGTTTGGCTAGCCTTAGCCAAGCGCATCAATCTGCTATTGGCTGATAAAGATGTCGACGGTATTGTCATCACCCATGGTACTGATACCTTAGAGGAAACGGCGTATTTTTTAAATCTCACCATCAAGAGCGATAAGCCTGTAGTACTGGTTGGGGCAATGCGTCCATCAACTGCCATGAGTGCCGATGGCCCGATGAATCTGTATAACGCAGTCGCGACCGCCGCTAACCTCGAATCTAAAGGTCGAGGCGTGTTAGTGGTGATGAACGATACCGTATTGAATGCCCGCGATGTGACTAAGACTAACACTACAGGTGTGCACACTTTTGCCGCGCCTAACTTTGGCCCGCTTGGCGTTATCCATAACAGCAAGATTGAGTACATGGGTAATACTGAACGTCAACATACTACGCAAACGCCTTTTGATGTCAGCAAACTCGACAAGTTACCGCAGGTAGGCATAGTGTATAACTACGCCAATGCCAGCGATTTACCTGTCAAAGCTATGGTTGAAGCGGGTTTTGATGGCATAGTCAGCGCTGGTGTAGGTAATGGTAATATTTACCACTCAATATTTGATACCTTAGCTAAGGCGAGTCAAAAAGGCACCTTAGTCGTTCGCTCTAGCCGAGTGCCCACAGGTGCAACCACGCTTGATGCCGAGATAGACGATGCTAAATATGGCTTTATCGCCGCAGGTAATCTTAACCCACAAAAAGCCCGCATTTTACTGATGCTGTCGTTAACACAAAGCAAAGATCCACAGCAGATCCAACGTTGGTTTCAACAGTTTTAAGATTCAACTGCGTGATAAAACAAAAGTCCTGCGAATATTCGTAGGGCTTTTGCATTAATTGCTTACCAGTGAAGTGGTTTTTTCACGAGGCCATGAGCCGAAATATCTAAACAGTGTTGTGATTTTTAAAGCCAAAATTGTGAGGGTTCAACTCAGATTTTCAATCAAGATATTGCTCTGTAATTAGATTTAAGAAAGGGCTTGGCTAATTAAACACTCAATATCTCGCTAATATATGCATACCATTCCACAGTAACCATTAAATCTACAGCTGTTTCAGCTTCCTTCCTCGCTCATTATTTTTCGGCATATTCTGACTATATATCAAGGCGATAAACTATTTTTAGTACGGCATAAGGTATTGATTTTGTGACTTAAAGTGCTTTAGGTACTATAGTGAAAGCTTATTTTATCTGAAACATAGGTGAGCGCTTCCTAGGTTTCTTGTTTGATTTTGGGGGCAAAGTGCGAATTTTAATGAACAATTTCAAGGTAATTAGTTTTGTGCGTCAGTGGTTACTACTGGCGTTTTTGAGTATGGCGTTGCCACTGCAGGCGAGTGAAGATCCGCTGTGGATGGGAACGACAGGCTTGCCTATGAGTGAGCGGATCCATACCGGTGAACTTGCCAATGGTATGCGTTATTTATTGGTTAGCAATAAGACGCCGGAGCAAGCGGTCATAGTGCGGATGCGGGTGGATGTAGGCTCTTTGGTTGAGTCTGATACCGAGCAAGGATTAGTGCACTTTCTTGAGCATATGGCCTTTAATGGATCGACCGGATTGGCTGCGGGGGAGATGATGCCGACATTGCAGCGCCTTGGCCTGAGTTTTGGCGCCGATACCAATGCTGTGACTGAGTTTCAGCAGACGGTCTATCAATTCAACTTGCCAAGTAATAGCCAAGATAAAATCGATACTGCTTTGTTTTTAATGAGAGAAATTGGCAGTAATCTATTACTCGACCCAGCGCTAATTGAACGTGAAAAAGCGGTAGTGTTGTCTGAGCTGCGTGAACGTAGCGGTGCGGATCTTGAGAATTACCGTAACCAATTACAGTTTTTAATGCCAAACACATTGCTGTCAAAGCGCTTCCCCGTGGGTGAGGCGAACAGTATCAGTAATGCCAATCGCGAGGCGTTGCTGTCTTTATATCAGCGTTTTTATACGCCCTCACGCACCACTTTAATTGTGGTGGGAGATATCGAGGTCGCCGCGGTAGAACAAAAGATAAAACAACAGTTTGCCAGTTGGAAAGCCGCGCCTTTGGCCGCTAAAACCAAGGAACAAGCTATTGGTACTGTCGCAGAGCGCCAAAGTGTCGATGCGGCGGCATTTTTTGATCAAAGTCTGTCAACGTCAGTTTCCCTTGGCATGCTAAAACCCATCTCAGCGATTACCGATAGCCCTGCTGTGCGGGAGCAGGAAATGTTGCTCGAGCTTGCCCACGGCATCTTGTATCGCCGTATGGAGTCGCAATTACTGCATAGCCAAGGTTTATATGGTGTAAACCTGCAGGTTGGGCCGCAGTTTGATATTGCCTATGGCACACAAATGAGCCTAGGTACGCAGGAAAATAACTGGCAAGAGGGAATCGCACTCTTGGAGAAAACCCTGCGTCAAGCAAAAGAGTTTGGTTTTAGCCAGCAGGAAATTGACCAGCAAATCAAACGTATGCATAAGGGATATCAGCTAAGTGTCGCGGGTAGCAGTACCATTCACAGTGTGAATATTGCCGAGAGTCTAGTGTATTCGGTGGCGGGCAATCGCGTCCCTGTCGAACCTGATTGGCAGCTCGCATTTTTTGAAAAAATAATGCCAACAGTGACACCGCAAAAGCTAAGCCAAGTGTTTAATCAAACGTGGAACGCCACGCCGTATTTGTATCTGACCAGCAATAAGCCCATTGAAAATGCTGAGAAACAGCTTATCGCCAGCTACGAGAAAAGCAGTAAACAAGCGGTGAGCGCACCAGCAATCAAGGCGATTGATGAGTTTGCTTATACTCAGTTTGGCGAGCAAGGCAAGTTAGTGGCCGACAGTCGCGATAAGGAAACGGGGATTCGCCAACTGCAATTTGCCAATGGCGTGCGCCTTAATCTTAAGCCTACCAACTTTAATAAAGGCACCACATTGGTCAGCCTAAACATTGGCTTTGGTGAAGTGCCATTCCCTGAGTTGGATGGTTTGTCTTATCTGTTTAACAGTGCGTTTGTGCAGGGTGGGCTCAAGGCCCATGATTATGACAGTCTGCAGGATATTTTTGCTGGGCAAGATATTTCCATCAACTTAGGCCTGCGTGAGCAAAGTTTTGGCGGCGAGATTAGCACTAATGCCGCAGAGCTACGCACGCAGCTTGGCTTAATGACGGCTTATTTAATTGAGCCGGGTATGGATAAGCAGGCTGAGCAATTGTTTCGTGAACAAGTGATTGCCGAGCAACAAAGTATTCATAGCAACCCACAATCTGAGTTTTCTAATCAGTTTGCCCGTATCTCCCATAATGGTGATAAACGCTATGGTTATGGTGAGCCTGAAGAAATTCTCAAACGTCACTTTGGAGAATTAGCGCCGAGTTTCCATTCGGCCGTCGAGCAAGGGGCGATTGAACTCGCTATTGTGGGCGATTTTGACGAAGCGAGTGCCATTGCTGCTGTGGCTGAAACGCTTGGCGCCATTAAGCGTAGCCCTATTGCTAATGCTCAGTCGATAGTACCTGTGTTTCCGAAAGTGCCCGTTCAGAAAACATTAACGCATTATGGTCAACTGGATATGGCGGCACTTGCCATGGTGTGGCCTACAACGGATATGACTCACTTGAGTCAACACGCGGGATTGGGTCTGCTGGAGCAAGTGCTAAGCATTCTATTAACGGAAAACGTGAGGGAGAAAGCGGGTGCGAGTTATTCGCCATCGGCCTTTTCTTACAACGATTTCAATGCCAGCGGTTATGGTTACTTAGGTTTGTTTAGCGTGACGACTCAAGCCATGTTGCCAACGGTTGCCGAGTATTTCACCGCCGCAGTTAAGCAAGTTAAAGCGCCTTCGGGGATCAGTGAGGACTTACTTAATCGAGCCCGCCAACCAGTGCTTGAGTGGATGCAAGCGGCGCCGCAAACCAATGGTTTTTGGTTAGATCTCACCTCAACCGCCCAGAGTCATCCCGGTCGTTTTGCTGCCTTTAAACAAAGGCAAGCGTTAGCGCAGCAGATGACAGTTGCAGAACTTAATAAATTGGCGCAGCAATATCTGCAAGACGATAGCAGTTTAATGATCCAAGTCCTTCCTGCACCGCCAGAACCTCAGCAATGAGTATTGGGCTCATAGAATAGTAGACTGATCATTCACCGACATATCCCCTGTGGTCGCAAACCACAGGGGATATTTTTCTACCTCTTTCTTCCTCTATCTTCTTTTACCAACTTTTCTTTCACGTTTGTGGTGTTATGCCCACCCATAGGTCGTCAATGGAAATACCTGTTGTCGAAAATGCCACTCACAGATCTGCGCGAGTGAAACTAGGCTAGGCGCAACTTATGTGTGAGATGGCTAACGGGGTGAGGTATATGTTTCGATATCTATTGTGCAGTTTTTGTCTAGTGTTTTTGTACCCGACAGGGATAGATATGTACTTGGTCGGTTTGCCGCAAATTGCGCAGGATTTAGGGGCGAGTGAGGCGCAGCTGCATATTGCTTTTTCTGTGTATCTTGCGGGAATGGCGACCACTATGCTGTTTGCGGGGAGCTTAGCCGATAGGATTGGGCGTAAACCCATTACCTTGTTTGGCGCATTTTTGTTTGCTATTGCCTCTTACTTTGCCGGTAGTGCGCAAACCAGTGATCTCTTTTTAATGGCACGCTTTGCACAAGGCATTGGTGCGGGTTCTTGCTATGTTGTGGCTTTTGCGATTTTGCGTGATGTATTAGACGATAAGCGCCGAGCAAAAGTGCTCTCTATGGTCAATGGCGTGACTTGCATTATCCCTGTGATAGCGCCTGTGATAGGCCATTTAATTATGCTTAAATTCCCATGGCCTAGCCTATTTAACACTATGGCGGGGATGGGATTAATGGTCTTAACCCTGTGTATTTTTGTATTACGCGAAACCTATCCTAAACAGCAATTTCACACCACAGTTGAGCTGGGTGGATATAAAGAATCCTTTAAACAGCGGTTTTTTCTCAGTCGTGTGGTGATAACGACTTTAGGTGTGACCACGATTTTAAGCTATGTAAATGTCTCTCCCATGTTGATCATGGGGCAGATGGGGTTTGACCGTGGACAATATTCTAACACTATGGCTATGACAGCATTTGTGAGTATGGTGGCCTCATTTTCGACGCCCGTTTTGCTTAACCTGTTTAAAGAAAAATCCTTAATCTTGTTCTCTCAGACATTATTTGCCGCCGCAGCACTGGTGTTGATCTTGACTCAATTGGGCGGGGTTAGTCAGTCATTCAATCTGCTAGGTTTTGCTTTTGTGTGTTCGGGCTTTGCGATTGGATTTGGGGTCACCATGAGTCAGGCGCTGAGTCCATTTGTTACTCGGGCTGGGGTTGCCAGCTCTTTACTGGGAATTGCCCAAGTGTGTACTTCAGCCTTGTATATTTGGGTGATGGGTCTGCTCGAAGTGAGTGCGATTAATATATTATTAGTGATCCTCGCTGTCGGTGCGCTGGTGAGCATTACACTGATCTTAGCGGTTCCTAAATTGCCGGAAATTGTACTTAATGACCAAATCCCTGAGTCGGCTTGATCTTAACTTATTGTTTATTTTGCAGCTTTTATTACAGGAGCGGAGTGTCTCTAAGACTGCCAAAAAGCTCAATGTCACGCCATCCACTGTGAGTAAGTCGCTGGCCAAATTACGGGATTGGTTTGACGATCCCTTATTTGTCAAAACGCCGCAGGGATTTCAGTTAACGCCATTGGCTCACGGTATGGAGCAGGAGTTATCCGAATGGTTGCAAATGGGTAAGCAACTGATGGCTAAGCGTGGTGACGAGATGACCAAAGGGCTCACCTTCGAGTTGATGCTTGAGTCGCCTTTGTTGCTTATCATGCTTAATGAGCTGACTCAGGCCATTTATACTCAATACCCTGATGCAAAGGTGAAGGTACGAAATTGGGATTACGATTCACTCGAAGCGATTGTGCGTGGTGAAGCGGATATCGGTTTTACCGGTCGAGAAAGTCATCCACGTTCCAAGGAATCCCTTGATTTATTACCCTATTTTATCGATTTTGAGGTTTTATTTACCGATCTTCCTCAGGTGTATTTGCGCCGCGATCATCCCGCCTTGCAGGAAGAGTGGAATATAGACACTTTCTTAAAATACTCGCATATCAATATCTTGTGGGAAAAGAGCGAAACCTGGGCCTTAGATGATGTGCTTATTGAGCTTGGGTTAAGCCGTAATATTGTGCTGACCTTGGCCAGTTTTGAGCAGTCACTGTTTGTCGCGGCAGAGCCTCACCACAGCATGATGGCAATTGCGCCACAATATTGCGAACAATATGCTCGCCAATTACACCCTGACTTAGTGAGTCGCCCCATCCCGTTAAGCGACGAATATCTTGATAAACTCGCTATTCCTTTTACCTTGATTTGGCATAAGAGAAACAGCCACAACCCCAAAATCACTTGGCTGCGAAGCAAGATAAAAGCGATTTACCAACAGCATGATCAAGGCTGTTATTTACTGCATTAACTTGTTTGGGTAATACCCAATTGCTGACAAATATGTTGGATACAAAGTTCTCGCTGTTGGCACCATAGCCCATAGCTGACGGGGATCAGTTTAATGCCCGCGCGCTGTAAGAGTTTATACAGTTCAATATCGAAAAAGTCCGCCCAAGGTCCTGGGTAACCGATTAAATCTATTGCTAAATATTGGTTACCATAGCGGCACAGAATATCCAGTTCTAGCCCCGCCATATGGTAGGCGCGCCAGACAGTTATGCCTTTTTCTTCAATCGCGTGTGCCACAGACTGGCCGAAGTTATCGAGGGAATCGACATAATTATGTGCCGCTTGAAATTGACCCGCCGATGCTAAGTAAGTTGCCAGTAAATTATTGTTGGGGAGTTCATGCGCTTGTACCGATAAAAATAGCCACTGCATTTGTTTAGCTCGGGTGATCGCGACATTGAACATATCGGCTCGATTTAAATACACGGCGGCACGGCTGTCGTTGGCCGTAATGCTAAACGACAGCAGCATAATATCGCGCTCTTCCCCTTGAAAACCAAAGGGCGTGGCAATCCGTAAGTGGTGACGCTCGAGTTGTTGTGCGCTAAAGCGCGTGAGGATCTGCTGGGATAAATACTCTGCCTGATTGCGAAAACAGGAGAGCACACCAATGCTGGAAGGCACTAATACATTATCTTGTTCATTAATCAGTTGAGCTAACTTTTGAATTAATGCCTCAGCTTCTATGGCGTTAATTCCCTTACTATCACGGCTGCCAGTAACGTGGACTCTGTGTAAGTGCCCTGAACTCGTGCAGGGTCTGTGCTGCATAATCTTCAGCATGCCTTGATAAAACTGCTGATTACTAAATTGGATCAGCTCAGGTTTACTCCGAAAATGCTCATTTAAAAATACCACTTGGGATTGGCTCGCAAGGGACAGTGACGCTAAGTCGAGCATACTGGCATCACGGTAGCTCATTAGGCCGCGGCAATCCGGGGCGAGTCCGAGTTGGGTCTGGATTTGGGTTTGTTTTGCGCGGGATAAAAACGAGAAATGTCGCAGTTGTTTGCTATCTCCCACCACCAGTGCGGCCTTTGCTCGCTGCAAGGCCGGTAAACATGCGGCAATATTGGCTTGAGTGGCTTCATCAATAATGACTAAATCAAACATTTGCAGCTCCATAGGGAGCACTTTATGTAAGCTGGCAAGGCTAGATAACCAAATGGGAAAGGTTTGTTTTAAGGCATCAAAATCCGTCTTGTAGAAGCCGTCGAGTTGCTTAGCGGACTGGCGGGCGCGTAACGCACTGGCAAAACTCACCAGCGTACTGCGCTTATGTTTGAGTAATTGGTTTAATCGATAGTGAGTTGCCAATTGTAAGTATTTGAGGCTTAAGTCTTCTTTTTGCGCTATCAGTGTCGTTAATTTATCGAGTTCATTCCATTGCTGGGCAAACCTTTTTATACCTGCATGGTAAGCCCAGTTGTAAAATCCTAAGCGCCAACGGGATTGTCCTTGTTGTAAGGTCGCCAGTTTTTGGCCGCGACGTATGGCATGGCGGCAATGACGTATAAAGCCCGCTTCCATCTTGACTTGCTGACGAGTCACAGTATTAAGTTGTTGTTTTGCATTGAGTAGCAACCTATCCGAGACGGCTTCATCAGATGCAGGGTGCTGACCATGGAGCATTTCATCAATCTGGTTTTTAAGGACTTTTATAAACTGCGGCGAGCCTGCTCGAATAAGGCTGCTCCCTAGCTGGAATTGTTGTTGCAATTTATCGGCAATCACATCAACAGCTACATCGGTGTGGGCGACGATGAGGACAGATTTACCCCTTAATACCTGCTCCGCCGCCACTGTGGCTATGGTGTAACTCTTACCTGTTCCCGGTGGGCCTGAGATCTGCCCCAAAGTATGATTGGCCGCAATCTTTAAGGCCTGAATTTGCGCGCGGCTTAACAGCCCTGGAAGATAAGCCTCTTGTGTGTCTTCACTGGCGTTGATTGATGTTGTTTGTTGTGTTTCTGCGAATAGCGCTTTAAGCGGTGCTGATGGTTCAGGCGCTGTCATTAGTTTGTCGAGTTCGTGCAAAATGCCCCGACTCGCGATCGAACGTTCTGCCAAAATGATTTGGCTTCGACTGACAAGAAACTGCCCACGTTTACGGCATAAGCTAGTGAATTCAGCCTCATCGATCAGCTTGGGAAAATGCAATAAATGACTGGTATCAACATCGGCTTGGCCCGCCCGCAGCCAAGATATCCAGCCACTGACATCCGTTGGATTATCGCGTAAATCTTGGCTTAGGCTATGTCCTTCAACGACTAATTTTTCTAATAGAGCTTCATTGATAGTGAATGGCCCTTGGCCAGCTAGAGTGTTATTGCTCTCTAGGTAGAGATTATCGCCGTCAGCCTGTAATTGGCATTCGCGATAAAGGAGTGGTGTCACGACTTTACGTTTTTCGCCATTAAGGTCGACTGTGCCGCAGAAAAACAGACAGCAGTGCAATAATACCTTTTCACGTAAATACAAAGCGCTACGTGCTAGTAATGCACTGGCGGGAGCAAATGGCACAGGCAAGCGGGGTAGGAAGCCACTGCTTAACTCGTCTTCATGTTGGAGTAATAGCTGATCTTGCTCGGCAAGCTTGTGGCTAGACCAGAGATTGATTTCGGCACTATCGTGTTGAAAACATTGTTTGTAGTAGTTGAGAATCCCTTGCAAATCCTATCCATCCCAAAGGCTTAATTGGCGATGCGAGAGTAACCTAATCGCATTAGTCGAACAAGGTTTGTACCGTTTGAGGATAGTTTATCCATAGTCGCTTTAAGCCTAAAAGAGAGGTGTTCGATAGAACAGTCATTTTCCACTGGAGCAGAAGCGTTTTTGAGAGGCTAGCAAAAGTATCTGCAGCCGCATTTGTATCAATTAAGGGCCTGAAAAGTGTGGTTTGTATCACTTTTTGCTGTGTTATTGAAATGTTTGTTAAGTGTTTGAGTTTGTAAAATATTTGTTTTTGTTTTTAGTGGAAATTGCCATTGTTGTCATTGTATAACTGCGTAGATTGAACTGAATTTTTGTCTGCTAATGAGGGAAACAATGATAAAAAGTAAGCTAAAGGGATTCGCTGCGGTGGCTGTTGCCTGTTTAGTGGTAACGGCATGTGGCTCAGATGATAATAATGAAGAGGGCACAGATCAAAATGCCACCTATGTGCAATTCTATAATGCTTCAGCTGGAAGCACTGCTACTGCACTCAAAGTTGCCGATAAAACCTATGAAAGTGTGATCTATGGGGACACTATGCCGCGATTTACGTCGACGGCTGGCGTAACTGCGATTGAAGTGATGGCTAAGGATGCCTCTGATAAAGATATCTCTATTTATAAAGAAGATATCGATTTGAAAGTTGCAACGGACCATTTCTTTGTATTACATGGTGATTTTACCGAACCTAAATTACTTAATATCAACTATTCTCGCACTGAACTCGATAAGCTCAACGAAGTGGCTGAAAACAGTAAAATGCAGCTCTTGATTGCCAATACTGCAGTGCATGCCCAAGCCTTTGACGCTTATGTTTCTAAGTCGACCCAAACCTTTGCCGATGCTGTGATGTTAGGCAGTGTGGCCTACGGTGAAGTGTCGCAGCCGCAAGTGATGGATACGGGTGAATATAAGGTTTACCTCGCACCAGCGGGAACAACGAATGTTTCTTATACAACTGCGAACATTAAATTCAGTTCTAAGGTGCCTTATAAGCTGATTATCCGCGAAGGTTTTGGTGCTTCGGATTCAAAAATCACCTTGGACAGTGTCGATTCAACTACCAATGTTCGCAATCATGTAGCATTAGAAGCGAGTGTCGATTATCGCGTCTTTAACGGTTTAGGTTCGCACATTATCGATGTGAAAGTGGCCAGCAGTAAGCAAGATACTCTGTTTAGCGAAGTGCCATCTTTTGGGGTCACTAGCTATCAAGGTGCTGAGTTTAATGATTTTGGTGTGAGTGTGTTCGACCACGGTACGCAAAATAAATTGCTCGATAACGTGTTGATCACCCTTAACCAAGATGACATTAAAACCATCTTCATCTATGAGCAAACGACCGAGCAGGGCAGCCAAGTGAAGGCGATGGAGATGAAGCAAACTAAGACGCCAAGTCCCTATAGCTTTAAGTTCAACATTGTGAGTTTTGCCGATAAAAGCAATCTAACTGTGTATTTCTTAAAGGCAAATGACACGATTGAAACGGCTGTAAATAAGATCACCGCAGTCAATCCTGCGAGCCCTCAGTCAGTGACTGTGCCAGCTGGCGAATATTCTATTAAGGTTATCGCTGTGGAAAACGGTACTAAAACCGTTGTCTATGCATCCGATTTAATGGATTTCAGCAATGAAGACAATGTGACTATGGTGCTGAATAAAGATCCTTCTACTAGCTTTGGTTATAACTTGATTAAGATCTAACCGCTAAGGTGAGTGAACGGCTCTAATAAAACAGCGCTACTTAGGTAGCGCTTTTTTTTGGGCTGTTTTTGTGTGCTCGTTTTAGTGGGCTTAGTAGATTGAGCATTATTGTCTTAGCATTCACTTTTTATTGATTGTGGCTGCGGGGTTAATGTAGGCTGATCGGCAAAAATTAAGCCGAGCATTGCTGTGGTGCTGTGGTGCTGTGGTGTGAATAAGCTGTGGTATGAATAACGCGAGCAATATAGGAAAAGGAGTTCACTGTGATGAGTAAAGGATTTAAAGACGGCCATTTCCAAATTGGTGAGGGCAGTATTAGCGGCACTATAGCGTGTATGTTAGCGATATTATCGTTTCTGGGTGTATTGGCGTTTCATTTTCCCGAATATCTCACCACTCCAGAATTACGCCAAAGCTATAATGTCGATGTTATTCGCAGCTTAATATTTGTCGCCTTAGTGGTGTCGGGCAGTTTAGGTTTATTGAATTTTATTCGAAATAAAAATAAGCGTTTCGGCTTTGTGGCTTGGGTATTTGTGAGTTTAGCGATTGCCTTTGGTGGTCATCAAGTTGAGGTCGAGCCTTTTGCTAATCATAAGGTCTCACTGGGTTTAGATTGGTTTATTTTAGACTTATTAGGCTCAACCTTAATTTTCATTTTTATCGAGAAATGGCTACCCCATAAACCAGAACAAGCAATATTGAGACCCGAGTGGCAAGGGGATTTAAACCATTTTTTGGTGAATCACTTAGCGATTGGATTTGTATTATTGGTGGCAAACCAATTTGTGCAGTCGACCTTTTCTTGGGCTATTTCCAGCACAGTGCAAAGCTTTATCGCGGATCTTCCCTTTGCGTTGCAACTGTTGTTGATTTTATTGGTCGCCGATTTAATGCAATATGCGGCGCACCGTGCCTACCATGAAATTCCTTTCCTGTGGCGCTTCCATTCGGTGCACCATAGCGCGAAACATTTAGATTGGTTGGCTGGTTCAAGGCAACATATGTTTGAGTTGATTGCTACCCGTTGTTTAGTGCTCACGCCGATTTTTATCTTGGGATTCTCCAAAGACATCATCAGTATTTATGTGATTATCGTTGGCGTGCAGGCGGTCTTTAATCATGCCAATGTGCAGGTTAACTTTGGCTGGCTACGTTACTTAATTGTCAGTCCGCAATTCCACCATTGGCACCATGCTTCCGATAAGGCGGCAATCGACCGTAACTATGCTGCCCATTTTTCTTTTTTAGATTACCTATTTGGGACTGCAGTTCGAGGTCAGAAAGAGTGGCCAGAGCAATATGGTGTCGTGGGCGATTACATGCCTGTTGGCATGTTTAAGCAGCAATTGTATCCCCTTGGTTTAGCGAAGAAAGACACAAAATAATGGCGTGCAATTAGAATGGTTTGTTTTGGAATGATTGTCCGGGAGTATTGGTTAGGTCAACTGAGTAGTAACGCTGAGCTGTGGCGGTTAACTCTGATATTGGGATAGAAACAAGCCCAACACAGCGCTTTGGAACCGCGCTTTGTTGGGCTTTTTGCCGTTCAAACTACAATCGTTATTCGGAAATTTTCAGTTCTTGGCCTGGCTTAATAATGCTTTTGCCATTGAGCTGGTTCCACTTCATTAAGTCAGCCAGTTTAACCTTATTCTTACGGGCGATTTTATCCAGCGAATCACCTGATTTCACCTTGTAAGTGGTCGCTTTTATTGCAGATTTATCGGCCGATGTTGAGGTAGTTGCTTTAGCTTTGGTCGACGACTTATTGCTCACTTTTTTATCTGTCTTCGCCTTGGTTTTAGTGGGTTCAAGCTCATTATCATTGCCCGCCATTGGCGTTAACAGTGTGAGCTCTTGGCCGATTTTTAGGCGGTCAGATGTCAGATTGTTGGCCTGTTTTAATGCTTTCACTGACATATCAAACTTGGCTGCGATTGTGCCTAGGCTGTCGCCAGATTTGACGATATAGCTTTGGCTGTCATAGCGTTTTTGAGCGTAGAGCTTGTCTTGATTTTCCTGATAATGACCTATGTTTTCCAGCGGTAAGGCGATTTGATATTTGCCTTTGCTGGGGATTACACCTTGGCGAAAGCCTGGGTTATAGGTTTTAAATTCTGCTTTGCTGAGCCCTGCTGCATTAGCAATCTGGCCAATATCTACGCCATTAGGTGCTGGCACTCTTTCCAAGAAAGGGCGGTTAGCAATAGGGGGGACTTTTAAACCGTAGTGGTTGGGATTTCGAATAATCTGAATAAATGCCAGCCACTTAGGGACTGTTTGTACTCGCTTAGCGGGGATGCCCAGTGACCAAAAGTCCGTAGGTTTGCCCTTGGCTTTGTTTTTATCAATGGCGGCTTTGATCACTAGCTCACCAGTATTGTAGGCGGCGACGGCGTTGATCCAGTCTTTGTCTAAGGTTTCGTATAGGTGCTGTAGATAGTCAAGCACTGCATCGGTTGAGGCCAGCGCATCTTTACGGCCATCGTAGGCAGAATTCACTGTTAAGCCAAAATTACGTCCAGTAGCAGGGATCATTTGCCACAGTCCTGCGGGGCCGTTAGCTTGTGCTAAAGGGTTATAGCCACTTTCGACTATGGGCAATAACGCCAATTCTAATGGCATGTTACGCGCTTCGAGCTTGCTGACTATGTAATACAAGAATGGCTCGGCGCGATCGCCAACCTGATTCATAAATTTTTGTTTATCATCGAAAAAGTTACGCTGTTTACGTACTTCGGCATCATCATGGACGTCAATGGTATTGGCGTGTTGGATCTTTTCCCATACATCGCTGTACTGCTCAACCACTTCGGGTGGTGTTTGATGCTGTTGTGGCGAGTGGTCGTTATCATTACTGACATCAATTGCTGTGGCATTGAATTCAGTGGTTGATGGGCTTGCTGATGTTGTAGCGCAACCGCTCAGTAGGGCCATTAGCATGGCAAGCATAAGCACTGTAAAAGAGTGCGTTTGGCGAAAATGTGTCCGCATGATTGTCCTGTGATGAGTTGACTGGGCATTCCATATTGGTGCACATGCTAATCTGTTTTCGAGTTTCTGGATAGCTCCCCCAAGTTTTACCTATTGTATCAAAGTTGTCTTAAGGCCGATTGTGCCGCCCTTTGATTGCTGATCCTGCGTTTAGCTTTGTCGATTTATACGCTACCATAGCCGCGATTTTTCATTAACTTGGGTAGCAAAGTGCAGACGTTAGCGCAGTTAAGGGCAGGGCAGTTACAAGGGATCACACGTTTACAATTGGTTGAGGATTTAACCGAGTTCCCGCGGGAGATTTTTGATTTAGCCGATACCCTCGAAATCCTCGATTTATCGAATAATCAACTGAGCACTTTGCCCGAGGATTTACACCGCTTATCGCATTTAAAGATAATTTTCGCCTCGAATAATCGCTTTGAACATTTGCCTGAGGCATTAGGGCGCTGCACAAATTTAGAGATGATTGGCTTTAAGGCCAATCAAATCAAAACAGTGACTGCTGCGGCATTACCGCTGCAAACCCGCTGGCTCATCCTAACCGATAACCTCATTGAGACGTTGCCTGCGGCCATGGGCGATTTACATCGTCTGCAAAAATTAGCTTTAGCGGGTAACCGTTTAACAACCTTGCCCGAGTCGATGGCCAATTGCCGCAACTTAGAGTTAGTGCGTTTATCGGCCAATCAACTCCACGCACTGCCAGCTTGGTTACTCAGTTTGCCCAAACTGACTTGGCTCGCCTTTGCGGGAAATCCATTTAGCCATACCTTAGTCGATCCCCACGCCGATGTGGCCACAGTGGCGAATGTGACTCTGGGTGATATCAAGTTGGCTGAGAAGCTTGGCGAAGGGGCTTCAGGGGTCATTTATCGAGGCGATTGGTTGAATCAAGCCATGATAGCCGCGACGGGGTCGGCGCAGATTGCGGTAAAACTCTTTAAGGGTGAAGTGACGAGCGATGGTTATCCCGCTGACGAGTTAGATTGCTGTCTCACAACGGGTGATCATCCCAGCCTTATTAAGGTCGTGGCGCATATTAGCCAAAAAGATCAATTGGGTTTAGTAATGGAACTAATTCCGCCAGGGTTTAGTAACTTAGGGCTACCACCAAGTCTTGTCACCTGCACTCGCGATACCTTTAAAGACGGTAGCGAATTTCGCCTTGATGAAGTCGCCAAAATCACACACCAGTTGGCCGATGCAATGGCGCACATGCATGCCAAACAAGTAAGTCATGGTGATGTCTACGCCCATAATATTATGGTTAATCAACAGATGAGCTTATTGTTTGGGGATTTTGGTGCGGCATCAAACTTACGCAATCTATCGACAGCAGAACGCTTAGCGATAGAAGCTATTGAAGTGCGGGCGCTTGGTTGCTTGATTGAAGATCTGTTGGCCTATGTGGATGCATCGGCCTATGTGAGTGCCTCGATTAGCCCTCTGTACTACACACAGTTGAGTGCGATTAAAGATGAGTGCATGCAGTTAGATGTGGCTCAGCGCCCCTGTTTTGCAGACGTGAAAAAGGCCATCGGAGCCCTGCTAAAAGGTAAATAGTGGCTTGCTAACCGGCTGGCTCTACACTTGTTTCAAGTTTGCTGTGTTTTATGGTTGTTTGTGTGATTTAAGTGCTCACTATTAAGTTTATCGTTAAGTTATTGTTTTGTTTGGTTGTGTAACCGAGTTTTTACTGGCACTGACTGGGATTAAGCCTATAGGCTGTATACCCAAATAACCTCAAATTGCTGAAACAGGCACTTTGGGGGGACTTGGTATTAGTTTTGGGTTCAATCCGGTTTGCTGTTGTCGGATAGGATGTCCGTTGAATAGTAAGAACGATAGGTTTGCATACTATGTTTACACGAACGCTGTTTATACAAAGAGTAACTGAACAAGCACGCAGTGCATGCGATATTTCATTAAAAAGCCATCCCCATCATCTCCCAAAGGCGCCCTTATTCGCGCCTTTGCCGTTTCTACTGGCGAGTGTTTTCGCTTTAGCCCCTATGGCCGTGATGTCGGCGGACAAGGTCGACATCATCCCTGTGACGGTCGAGGCCGTTAAAGAAACGTCCTTTGCCGATGTAGTGAATGAAGTCGGTAAAATCAACGCTATCGATTCAGCCACGCTGAACTTTAATGCTAGCGAAAAAATTAGCGCGATTCATTTTAGTAACGGCGACAAAGTGACTAAAGGCCAAGTGATTGCCGAGCAGGACAACATTAAAGCCAAGGCTGATTTAGACAAAGCAAAGAGCACCTTAGCACTGGCTAAAACTAAGCTGGAGCGTATCGAAGACTTACTGATTAAAGAACCCTTTGCGCTTGCTAAGCAAGATGTGGATGAGCTACGGGAAAATGTGAATCTGGCCGATGCGGATTTTCGCCAGAAACAAGCAACCATGAACGATTACCTGATCAAGGCTCCCTTCGATGGTCAGTTGACCAGCTTTAGTCAGTCTATCGGCAGTCAAATTGGTGCTGGTACGGCCTTAGTCACCCTCTATAGTTTAAATCCGGTCGAAGTGCGTTATGCCATCAGTCAGAAGGATTTAGGCAAGGCGCAAAAGGGCCAAAAGGTGAATGTGACTGTTGAGGCCTATGGTAATAAGGTATTCAAAGGGTTAGTTAACTATGTTGCCCCAGCGGTAGATGAAAGCTCAGGACGGGTTGAAGTGCATGCCGCCCTTGAAAACCCTGAGTTTAAGCTTGCTCCTGGCATGTTCGCCAACATCAAGCAGTTCTATAGTCTAGGGATTAAACGTCTATTAGTGCCGCAAAATTCGATTATTGCCAATAACGATGAACGTTTTGTCTGGCTAGTGCAGGGCGATAGCGTAGTAAAGCAAGTGGTTAAACTCGCTCAAAATACGAATGACGGTTATGCCGTCGTGACTGAGGGTTTAGCCGAAGGCGATTTAGTCGTTAAAACGGGTATGCAAAACCTCAAGTCCGATAGCAAGATCAAAGTCGTGCAGGATAGAAACACTGCAGATAAAGCGGCAACATCAAGTGCTGACAAAGGTGCTGATTCAGGCGCTACTCCCAATATTGAGGTGGCTGAATAATGCGTTTACCCGAAGTCTGTATTCGTCATCCTATCTTCGCCTCCGTACTCAGTATTATGGCTGTGTTACTGGGCTTGATTGCCTTTCAAAAACTCGATATCCAATACTTCCCTGAGCATACCACCCACTCGGCATCTGTGAATGCATCGATTGCAGGGGCGAGCGCCGATTTTATGTCGAGCAACGTGGCCGATAAGTTGATTGCTGCGGCTTCGGGCATAGATAAAGTCGATACTATGTCGACCGACTGTAGCGAGGGGCGTTGCTCATTAACGATTAAATTCAATGATGACACCAGCGATATTGAATACACCAACTTAATGAACAAGTTGCGTAGCAGCGTCGAAGGGATTAACGATTTCCCCCAGAGCATGATAGATAAGCCCACAGTCACCGACGATACCTCGGCCACGGATTCGGCCAGTAATATCATCACCTTTGTGAACGCGGGTGGCATGGAAAAGCAGGCTATGTACGACTACATTAGCCAGCAGTTAGTACCGCAACTCAAACAAGTTCAAGGCGTTGGTGCTGTTTGGGGGCCCTATGGCGGCTCACAAAAGGCGGTCAGAGTCTGGCTCAATCCTGAACAAATGAAGGCGTTGAATATTAAAGCTGCCGATGTGGTGGGCACGTTAGGCTCTTACAATGCCAGTTTTACCTCGGGTGCGATCAAAGGTAAGTCGCGGGATTTCTCGATTAACCCTTTGAATCAAGTTGAAACGCTTGAAGACGTGAAGGATCTGGTGATTAAGGTCAGCGAGGGTAAGATCATCCGCGTGTCCGATGTCGCCGATGTGGTGATGGGCGAGGAAAGTCTGTCGCCGAGTATGTTGTCTATCGGTGGACATAGTGCAATGTCATTGCAGATTTTACCGCTGAGCAACGCTAACCCAGTGACAGTGGCTTCGAACATTAAAGCCGAAATTGCACGCATGCAAAAACATTTACCCCAAGGCTTAGAAATGAACTTGGCCTACAACCAAGCTGATTTTATTGAAGCCTCCATCGACGAAGGGTTTTCTGCGTTGATTGAAGCAGTGATCTTAGTTTCGCTGATTGTGGTGTTATTTTTGGGTAGCCTGCGGGCGGCATCGATCCCCATTATTACCATTCCCGTGTGCGTGATTGGGGTGTTTGCTGTGATGTCGGCGCTCGGATTTAGTATCAATGTGTTGACTATTCTGGCGATTATTTTGGCCATTGGCCTGGTGGTGGATGATGCCATTGTGGTGGTCGAGAACTGTTATCGCCATATTGAAAACGGTGAAACGCCTTTCAATGCGGCGATTAAAGGCTGTCAGGAGATCATTTTCCCGATCATTGCCATGACATTAACGCTCGCCGCCGTGTATCTGCCGATCGGATTAATGTCAGGCTTAACCGCCGATCTGTTTCGGCAATTCTCCTTTACCTTAGCAGCGGCCGTGATGATCTCTGGCGTGGTGGCGTTAACTTTGTCGCCTATGATGAGCGCTTATCTTATCAATACCACTGAGCAACACCCTAAATGGTTTAGCCGAGTCGAGAATGCGCTGCAGCAGTTAAATCATTTGTATATCAATGAGCTGAATAAGTGGTTTTTCCGCAAGCGCTTGATGTTTGGTGTGGCTGTGGTTTTGGTGGGTCTTGCGGGTATTGCTTACTGGCAATTACCCAAAATACTCTTGCCTGCGGAGGACTCTGGCTTTATCGATGTGGCGTCTAATGGCCCTACCGGTGTCGGTCGGCAGTATCATCTCAATCACAATGCTGAGCTTAATGGCGTGATGGACGAGCATCCCGCGGTTGGGGCTAACTTGTCCTATATCGAGGGAGAACCTGTGAACCATGTGCTACTCAAACCTTGGGGTGAGCGCAGTGAGGGTATAGATGATGTGATCAGCGACTTGATTACAACATCAAAGGAAAACGTTTCTGCCTATAACATGTCGTTTAGCATTCGCTCAGCAAATAACCTCAATATTGCCAATAACTTGCGTTTAGAGCTGACGACCTTAGATCGGAATAAGGACGAACTCAGCGAAACCGCCGCCAAAGTGCAAAAATTACTCGAGGATTATCCTGGCCTGAATAACGTGGGCAACTCAGTGCTTAGGGACCAACTACGCTACGATCTGTCTATCGATCGCAACGCCATTATCCTCTCAGGTGTGAGTTATGGTGATGTCACTAATGCACTTTCTACCTTTCTTGGCTCAGTGAAGGCGGCGGACTTACATGCTACCGATGGTTTTACTTATCCTATTCAAGTGCAAGTAAACTTAGACAAACTGAGTGATTTTAAAGTGTTGAATAAGCTGTATGTCACTTCAGAATCTGGGCAAGCACTGCCATTGTCGCAATTTGTGTCGATTAAACAGACCACGGCAGAATCTAACATTAAGACGTTTATGGGTCTTGATAGCGCTGAATTGACGGCAGATATTATGCCCGGTTATTCAACTGATGAAATCAAAACCTACTTAGATGAACAATTGCCGACATTGCTTAATGATGCCCAAGGCTTTAAATACAATGGTGTGGTGAAGGATCTTATGGATTCGCAGGCGGGCACTCAGTCGCTATTCTTGCTGGCATTGGTGTTTATCTATTTGATTTTGGCTGCGCAGTTCGAAAGTTTTGTCGATCCCTTAATTATCTTACTGACAGTGCCCTTGTGTATTGTCGGTGCGTTATTGACCTTAGCCTTGTTTGGCCAGAGTGTGAATATCTATTCGCAGATTGGTTTATTAACCTTAGTGGGGCTAGTGACTAAACACGGTATCTTGCTGGTGGAGTTTGCCAATAAGCAACAAGACCAAGGTTTGAGTGCGATTGAGGCGGCGCGAAGCAGTGCCAAATCTCGTTTAAGACCGATTCTAATGACGTCTTTAACCATGATTTTAAGTGCGATTCCTTTAGCCTTGGCATCGGGACCGGGCTCGTTAGGGTTAGCTAACATAGGTTTAGTCTTAGTCGGAGGTCTGTTAGCGGGCACTTTCTTCTCGTTATTTGTAGTGCCTGTGGCCTATGTCGCTATGGCGGAATTGAAGGCCAAGGATGTGCTTGCTAGACTGCGAAGTGCTTAAGTTGAGTTTTATGCGCTGGGGTTTATCGAGCCTAGACTGAGAGGCATGGGTTCAACTTGCCTGTAAATACGTTATGATTTAAGCGAACGGCTAAACGCGTTGGCTTAATTTTTTGTCGATAACTTAATGATCTTTGTTGTATTTAAGCGAGTGTTTAAGTGCGAGTGGATTTGCCTCATCAGCGACGGAGAGCTGGCATTATGAGTTTGTTACATTGCTTTCATAGGGCTTTTTTATATTTGGCTTGCTCGGCTGGATTGATGTTTGCCTCTCCCGTCATGGCCTCTTTTTGGGATTCCTTATTTCGTAGTGAGTTGCCCGTCAATCAAGTGACTGCATCTGTAGACAGTCCGCGTTTCGAGTTCGTCGGTGTCTTACCTGCTAATACGCAATTAGAACTTGTCGGTTATTACGTCTCATCTGTTTGTACTCGAAAGGAAATCCGTTTTCCCAGTGGTGATATTGCTAATCCCTACCGCGCGACATTCGAAGAAACCTCAGTGCTGCGACAAGTGATTAGCAGTGGTAGCAAAGCGAGTGAATTTTCGCTGCCCTTAGCTTTGAATGGTGGCGGCGATTGTCAGTGGCGGCTTGAGGATTTAATGCTCGATGTGACAATACTGCCGAACCATCCGTTGTGGCAAAGGGCTAAAGCACTTAAACAACAATACCTTGCTAAGTTGCAGCGCACTTCTGTTGTGGATGCGGCACAAGTTGCTAGCCAAACTACGTTGCCGACTCAAGTGTCACCCCACGATGATTTTTATTTAAGTCATGAACTTAATATCGATCCTATTTATGCGGGTAGCGAGGCGGATAATTCGTTGCTTGCGACTACGCCATTATCTTTAGCACCAGTTTACTATCCAGTATTTATTCATTCTCCTAAGGAAGACAAACCCTTCGAGGCTAGGCTGAAAAGTAGTTTGCAGCAAATTTCTAGCCTATGGGCTAGTCCATATACTCAAGCGGTTCGTCGCGGTGATGAGGACGTAATGCGGGTGAATTTTAATCCACAGATTGCCGAACAGTATGAGGTCAATGTTTGGTATCAGCCTGATACGGTTGAGGTGAATTATCCCGATGGTACTCAATATACTTATGCTAACGGTGATGTGAAATTGTATGCCTATGGTAAACCTGAATCACAAATCAAGACGTTAGCTCAGAGTTCAAAGGCTGCTGATAAACGATTGTTAGCACGTATCTATGAGCTTGGGCACGCCTTACCCAAGGATAAAATTAAGGCACAGAAATATTACCGTGAAGCCGCTGAAGCTGGTGATATTGAGGCGCTGCATTGGATGCGAGATCAAGCGGGTTACGCGGGGCGTGCCGATGAAAAGATCTATTGGCTGGAGCGCGCCGCGAGCTTTGGCGATAACGCGGCAAAGCTTGAGTTAATCCGTTTACCTTTATCGGTTATCGAGCGTGGCTTGGTTAATACTGGTGCGGATAAGGTCCGTGAAACGCAAGCATGGCAGCAGTTAAATCAGCTAGTTGACCAAGGGTTGCCGGAGGCAAGAAGTCTGATGGCGTTTTATCAAGTGTTATCTTGTTCGCCCTATTTTAATGCTACAACGGCATTGGAAAATTATCGCCAAAGCGTTAAAGCTCAACCTGATTTAGCGCGAGATGCTGCCGAAACCTATTACTACTTTAAAGAGGATTTTGAGCAGAGCGAGGAGTTTTGGATCATTGCCGCCGAGCGAGATCTTTACGCCGCCGCTGAACTTGCCAATATCCTGCTATTGGAACCTTATAGAGATACGGTTAACGCTAGATACTGGTTAGAAAAAGTGACAACCTTGGGTGCCAAACAAGGCTTGCAGGCGGATATTCTAGGCAATGCTTACTTCCAGTTCGCAACCCTGTTAGATAAAGGCGAGGGTGGACCGGCCGATGCTAAAGCAGCGTTAACGCTTTATCAGCAGAGCATTGAAATGGCAGAGCGGTTTTCAAACGACTATGCAGCAAGGGCCAAGGAGAGAGTGCAAGTACTTGAAGGGATGCGCTAATAACGTATTGTCGCCAAAGACTCTGTGACGTCAGTGTTGCTTATTCAGTTTATCTTCAATAAAAATCCCTGCCGAAGCAGGGATTTTGCTATTTATTCAAATGCTTGATTTATGCGTAATGGCTAAAACTGCTTACTAAAGCGATGCGAGTCATCAAACTAGTGTAAATCAACCTGCAGTGCGACACCTGAACTCTGAGGCTCACTTTGCACTGTGATGTAATACCAACCCACGTTTGGTGCATTGACTGTGATGCTTTCCCGCGTGTTGGCGGGTGTTACAGAGGCTGCATCGAAGTGTTGAGCATTCGCCCAAGTCGTCCCCGAAAACAGGCTAACATCACCACTGCCGTGGGCGGAGTTGATGCTTAGCTGATTCGTTCCCTCTGGTACCCAAAGGTAATAATCGTTGCGCCCATCGGCGGTGCAAATGGCTTTGCCAGCACTGAGCTCACCATAACTTAAGGGTGATTGCGTCGCGCAGGCGTTGGCAATGAGCACCGGATCGGGTGTGTTACCCGTGCCTGTGCTTAAGGTCAGTGTTACGCCGCTAAACTCAGTGGCAGTATCAATCGTGATATAACGCCAGCCACGATTGGCGCTGAAGCTAAGCGACTCTTGATTTCCTGCTTGAGCGCTCTTTGCATCGGCATTATCTGCGTCGGCCCACTGACTGGCATTGAAGTAAATATTGGCATCCCCAGAGCCGCCCTTAGTGGTGACAGTGAACTGGGTATTATCTTCCTCAACCCAGAAGTAGAAGCTGTTACGCCCGCCACTGATGCACTCATTTTTGCCTAGGGTGAGCTTACCGTAATCTAAGGTTACTGCACCGCAATTGGCTGGTGGCTCAGGATCCACGCCGCCATCCCCCAGATCGGGGTCGATATCAGCAAATAGCTCAGTGGTGCTGACTTGCATATCGACACCGCCAAAGTCCCCCGATAAGGTAATGTAGTGCCAATACTCGTCAGGGTTTAACTGCACCTTAATCACTTGATAATTACCATTACCGATACCAGCCCCTTGGTTTTGCTCAGGGCTTGCCCAGCCTCTAGAATCGAAATAAATGTCGGCATCCCCCCAACCGCCGCCAATCTTGATCCAAAGCTCTTGGGCTGTGCGATCGGTATTGGTGAAGCTGAAACTGGCGCGGCCGAGTTTTGAATCGATACATTCCATCGGCACATCAATTTTCAGGCTGGCCGATTCTGTGTAACGGTAGGCTTCGTTAGTCACTTGGCAAGGCGAGTAATCCTTACTGATTGTGCCCGCTGGTCCTGTCCAGTTGCCTTCGCGGCCACTGGGCTCAGCGTCGACATCACTCGGGCCCTTATCGACTATGCCATCGTCAGCAGTGCTTAAACCACTGGCGAGCCAACCCTGCCATTCGTTATCGTAACGTGTGCCGATATTATCCATAAAGGCTTTATATTCTGTATATTGATCGTTGCGTAGGTAGGCCAGAATCTGTCTCACATCGTCCCTGTGGTGTTCAAACATGAAACGCACCGCCAGATAGCCCCAGCGATAGATGCGGTCTTGGCCAGATTCATAGTTGTTTTTGAAGATGGTCGATAACATATACTCACCGGTTTCGCCCATGGCAATTGCCGCAGGGTTTGCGTCACGGTAAGAGATGTATTCTGCGAGGCCTTCAATCCACCAAATGGTATTGGCCGAAGTGCCACGACTAAAGTCACCAAACAGGTTATAGCGTCCATCGAGGTAGTGTACGTATTCGTGTTGCAGGTTCCAGACGTGGAAATCCGGCGTGCGCCATTCGGCTTCATAGGCGATAAAACGTGCCTGATTTTTGAGTCCGGCGGGTGAGCCTTCTAAATACATGCCGCCATTGTCGGTACTGATACCAAATATACTGTTGGCTAAGGATTTATACTCAGACGAACTGCCGAAGATCACTAGCTCTAAGTCATCGTTGTTATCCTGCCCCACAGGTTGCATACCCGTTTCGAGTTTACTGTGGAAATAACTTTCTTGGCTGGTCAGCACATCACAGGCCCATTTGGCTTGATCTTGATAGAGATCTTGGGCGCGGATCTTAAGGCTGTCGGAGCATTTCCAGTTGAAAGGTAAGGCATCGGCCTCTAACTGCGCCTTAAAACCACAGATATTGTAATCATTACAATGGCTGCGATCGTAATAGTCGGCCATTTCTGCCGCCGCGTACCAAAGCACTTTGCTCGGTTCGGTTTTGCTGGTGCTACTGAGGATGTTTTTGACCAGCTGGGTCACTCGCGGGCGCATGGCATCAATGTAATACAGCCTAGACAACTCTTTAACTGAATTGACCAAAAGGTACTCTGCATTGGTGCCTAACAAGTCGCGATGTTCGAGTTGGAAGTTATTCAGCGCATCTAAAATGCTTTGGTCACGCGCGAACAGCGCCTGCATGTCATCATTCCATTGAGCGCGGAATAAGGTGGTAAACACTGAGTTGGCTGCGGCGTTCATGGCGAAGCTGGCTTGCCAATTAGCATCATAGTCCGTAAGCACTTTGATAGTGACATGATTGAAATCGGCTCCGAGCTCGGCTGAGTCAATCAGGATTAAGGCTTCTTTCAACACGCCAGCATTAGCATCGGAGACTGTCCAAATCGCAGCGTTCGCAAATAAAGCGTTGAGGGCTGATTTTAAGCTGGCCTTAGCGGCGCTGCTGTAAGCGGGCACATCATTTGGGCTGTAAAACTGCACATAGAGGGCGGCGCGGACAAAGTAAATATGGGACTCAAGATGCTGAACATCGACCCCAGTGTAGTCCTTGGCTTTAGCGGCAATGGCATTAGCCACACTGATCACATTGGCCTCGCTAAATAGCGCGGTCGCAGCACTGCCTTTGAGGCTATAGAGCTTACCGACGCATTCGGGTGTCGATTGGCTCAGTTCATTGACTAGTGCCTGACCTGATTTCCCAACAAAGTCACTGCAGTCGCTGACTTGCATCGCGGCGCTACGATTCTGCAACTTAAGTGGGGGTTGCTCCGAGACCTCTATCTGACGTTTTTGGCGTGAATGAATCTTAGGCTGCTCTGTCATCGTCGGATCATTGGGGGATGCCATCAATGGCGTCTCCCGCAGTAGCGGTCTATGTGATTCAATTAAGCTAATCGGTGCAGAGGGCGGTGGCGGGACGGGTTGAGCTGGTGAACTGTTTGGTGTGTTGTTGCCTAATGGGGGGCTTGCATGAGTGTTATGGGCAAGAACGGGAGTTGCAATCGCTAAGCTAATTGCTGCGAAGAGTAGTGTGTTTTTCATTGTGTATCCGTAGTTATCTAGTCTGCAAAGCAGATCTTCCTTGGGCGTTATTTGATGCATTTAACACAGACTTGCATCAAACCTCATTGGATTATTTGCGTGATAACAATAGCGCGACAAACATCGCAGCCAGCAAATAATGCCTCAGAATAATGGCTGTAAGTTTTTAATATATCTAGTATTTGTCATAATATTTTTTTGATACATCTTTTCTGTTCAGCTTAGGTTCAGCTTAGGTTCAGCTTTCAGTTCAAATGGTTAACGTCAGTCGCTTGATTGAGTGCGATGGAATATAGAATGGAATAACTGTGGCTATTTGGCTTGAAATTGCGCTAGCTTAGCCGCATTAAGGTTTAGCAAACGAACCGTTTAAGCATAGCAATCTGCTATTAGGTTGGTGCCATTCTCACAGGAGCTTTTATGTCAGCTTTACCAAGCGAGTACACCCATATTCATGTTGAGCAACCTGGGGCGCCCGAGGTGATGCGGCTATCGCGCTCACCTTTGCCTGTCCCTGCGGCGGGACAAGTGTTGATCCGCGTGCATGCAGCAGGAGTGAATGGCCCCGATGTTAAACAAAGGGTGGGCGCGTATCCACCGCCACCGGGTGCATCACCGATTATTGGTCTTGAGGTTGCTGGGGATATTTGTGCCCTCGGTGACGGCGTGAGCCAATGGCAAGTTGGCGATAAGGTATGCGCCTTAGTGCCGGGCGGCGGTTATGGCGAGTATGTGCTTACCTATGCGGCCCATTGTTTGCCTATTCCAACGGGCTTTAGCTATGTGCAGGCAGCTGCGCTGCCAGAAACCTTCTTCACCGTATGGGGTAACCTGTTTATGCGTGCGGGACTTAAAGCGGGCGAGACGGTACTGATCCACGGTGGCTCAGGTGGCATTGGTAGTACGGCTATTCAGTTAGCCAGTGCGCTGGGTTCAAAAGTGATAGCGACGACGGGACAGGATGAGAAGCGCGATTATTGCTTGAGCCTTGGCGCCGCTGAAGTCATCAACTATCGTACTCAAAACTTTGTTGAACCTGTGATGGCACTCACTCAAGATAAGGGCGTAAACGTGGTATTTGATATCGCGGGTGGTGATTTTATCAATCTCGACTTACAAGCCTTAGCGATGGACGGGCGTATGGTGTCGGTAGCTATGCAACGGGGGCCTAAGGCCGAGGTTGAGATTTTCCGCCTGATGGCAAAACGTATCATGTGGACAGGGTCGACCCTAAGACCGCAGAGCGTGGAGGCCAAAGCCGCCATTGCCGTTGAATTATTGGAGAAAGTTTGGCCGTTGTTAAACGCCCATAAAATTGTCCCCAATATTTTTGCAACCTTTCCATTCGCACAGGCCGCTAAAGCCCATGCTTTGATGGAGTCGGGTGAGCACAGGGGCAAAGTAATACTGACTGTCATTTGAGCTAGGCATACTTGGTTTTGCAGCGACATATTTGCTTTAAGTCGCTGCCATTCGAGTCAATCTAGAAGACATTCTGACATCATAGTGGCTTAGTCATTGTTCGGTAAATATGAGTTTGTAGCGCTGTAATTAAATCTTCATGGATAACCTTGATGGTTAACTTTACAGCAACCTCGAATTGTTAACGTTGATGACTCATCAAACACCATAGATATGATTGCTTTTTCTTGGGAATAAAACTTGCCGCGTCGATTTTTTAGACTAAAGTCGTTAATGATTAAACTTTTTGGGTACTTTGGCAGAAATTAATACGTAATTAGTGAAAATTTCATGGTATGAGGCATTGATTATCGGAAATATTCTGTAAAAATACCCAGTTGAAAACGTCAGAGACTTTCAGGCGCTATTCGTGGATCAAAGCAAGCGATGCTTCGCTTATTCAGGCTAAAAAACTCATGGTGTATGTGTTGATTTAAGGGTATTAGCATATATGTATAACACAGCAAAGAAACAGGTTTGGTATGGTGAGCTGAGAACATCGAAAGGCAACGCGATTGTCGTCCATGACAACCAGCTGCCCGATGCCTCCCCAGGACGTATCTACCTATACAATACCGATCGCGATGCGATCATTGAGTATGTGGAAGATATAGTCAAAGTGAACCTATACGACTTAGATGAGGCTGCGTTAAAAGCTGCTGAGGCTAAGTTTGGTGGTGCATGGAAGGCGGCAAGATCTCAATTTATGAGTAAACATCAAGCTCGCATTGACTTGAACAACGTGAAGGAAACTGCGCCTGTACGTAAGGCTAAGCCTGAAGTTGAACCAGAAGTCGAATCTGATGCCGTTGGCGTGGATTTTGACGATGATTGGGGCGATGATTTTGATGATTAACACAGTGTCGGCCTAAGGGCTAACACTGTGAGTGTAAGGAATAAAGTAGTGTTTATTTTATTCCTTATCGCTTTATTTATTCCCTTCTGCTAAACCGCGTTTTTCCTCGTTTTCTCAATTTTTTATTGCGAATTGCTACGCATCGGTATCGAACTGATAACGACTGATGTGGTGATAAACCTTGCCTGGCATTAACCAAACGTCATCACCAAAGCGCTCGCCTTGGTTCGGTGAGTCTGGCAGCATCTGCGGCTCTAAACACACAGCATGATGTTGATTTAATACCTGTTGATTGCGACCTACTGTGCCATTTAAAAAATTAGCACAGTACAGCTGCACACTCGGTTGATTAGTATAAACCGTCATAGCACGACCGCTAATGGGGCTGCTTAAACAGCCAAAACGGGCGAGTGAGCCATCGGGATTATTCATCATATAACAGTGATCATAACCGCGAGTGCTTGCGAGTTCAGCGGCATGCAGCTTGTCACCTAAGCGTATTGGTTGACTTAAATCGAAAATCGACCCAGTTGTATCGGCAATCCCAGTGGGAACACTGACATCATTCATGGTGAGATAGCGCTTGGCATCGATTTGCATCAGATGCTTATGATTGGTCTCTGTGCCATCGAGGTTGAAATAACTGTGTTGGGTGAGGCTTACGGGACAGGCTTTATCGACGGAGGCTAAGATTTCTACGTACAAATTATTGCCTGCGAGGCGGTAATCCAGCTGAACTGTGCAATTACCGGGGAAACCCATGTCGCCATCTGGGCTCATTAAGGTCAAACGCACACCATCGGGGAGTTGACCTAGTTGCCAGTTTTTACGATTAAACCCTTCACGGCCGCCGTGTAAACAGTTAGTCGCTTGGTTTACATCTAATTGATAATCATGACCTTGATAGTGCATTTTGCCGTTAGCGATGCGATTTGCAAAGCGGCCTGCAATGGCACCTAAATGAGCCGATTGGGTCAAGTAATCTTCGGCGCTATCACAACCTAAAACGATATTGGCACGTTCGCCGTGTTTATCAGGGGTCCACAGAGCGCGGATAATACCGCCTAAGCTGATGACTTCTAATGCGAGTATGCCATTGTCGATCCGAACCCGTTCGATTTCACCGCCGCGGGGATCGGTCCAAGGATCCAAAACACTGAAACGTACCATTTAGCTTCCCTCTGTGTTGAATATGCTCACTGCTTATTGTGTTAAATGAGTATGTTAACCCTATTATTTGCCATCAACAGCATAAAGTTCAGTGATGAATTCGTATGTTATCGACGGTGTAGTCATTCTATTAGGTTTTCTTTGATTTAAGTGCGGCTAAGTGCTTGTTCTAGCAAATTGCCTGTTCTGGCTAGTTATCTATGCGCCCTGCGCCAGCGCTGGCGGAACATAAATACACTGTGGCATCGATGGCGGTTTTTTCGAAGAATTCATGTTCAACGGCGGCAACAACAGCGTCAGTCAGTTCATGGTCGACCAAGGCGACCACGCAGCCGTCGGTCATGCGGATGCCGCCCCGCTCGCCAATCACTTGGCTGACAATTTCAACTAAAGTATCAAATTCGGGCAGTGTGACTTCAAAATCATCACGCAGAGAGGCATGGGATTCTGCCATTAAACGACTGAATTTTTGGATGTTATTTTGCTCTAGGGCGCGGGCAGCATTTTGAGTTCTTTGGTTCTCAGTGACGACGTGTTTCGCTCGGCGGTATAGCACTTCATCTAAATCGGCCTTTGCGCTTTCTAGTTGGCGTAAATCGAGGTGACGCAGTGCATCTAAGCCAAAGTACTCTGCCGCTTGTGCACACTCAGTGCGACGTTGTTCGTTGGTCGCGGCTAAGCGTTGTTTCTCGATATGGGCATCTATGATGATAAGGCTTAGGTTTTCTGGAATGGGAATGGCTTCGCTATCGAGATCTAAGCAGTCAATCAGGAGTGCATGGTCTTGTTCACCCATGGCGCTGCACATTTGATCCATGATGCCACAGGCCGACTCAACATACCTGTGCTCGCCGCGTTGTGCGAGTTGCGCCACTGCCATTGGGGATAAATGCAGTTGGCTGGTATCACTAATGGCAGTACCGAAGGCGACAACGAGTGCGCCCGAAGATGAAAGACCTGCGGCAAGTGGCACATCGCCCACAATGGCTAAGTCTAAGCCCTTGGCTAATAAACCTGTTTGCGCCATAGCCGCAGTAAAACCTTTGAGGTAATTCACCCAGCCATCTTGCGGGTCCATGTCGTTTTCTTGGCCGAAAACCCACTCTTTAATTTGTCCGGGAAACGCATCGGCGACGGCTCGAAACTTAGTATCGTCACGGCGTTTTACCGCAATCACTGTATGAAAATTAATGGCTGCCGGGAGTACAAAACCGTCGTTGTAATCCGTGTATTCACCGATCAGATTGACGCGCCCTGGGGCTTGATATAAATCGTCGGCTTTAGTGCCAAAGGTTTGGACAAATAACTTCGTGGCGCGTTGCGCAGGGTTTGACATGCTGTAAAAAATTCCAAAAAAGCTGAGCTAATTTCGTTACCGTCATCGATTTATATCACGACTGAGTCAGTGATGTAACTGAGATTTTTTGCTGAAATGGCGATAGGCTGCAATGAGTAAATCGATACTGGGATGAGGAGGCAAAATAGCGTATTGAGTGTTTTATCTAGTTAATTGATTTGTAAAGATTAGTCAGCATTTAGTTGGATGCCGCACAAACTGGCAGAGGATGTTACTGCTCGTTTGTGCGACCTGTTATGGCGTGATTTTAATTTAATGCAGCATTAGCATGCACTTAACTACGTGGCTCCACATTAAGTTTAGGATCAGGCACTTGTACTGTATCTTCCGCTGGAACTGTGTTTTTCTCCGAGTTTTGCAATAGCTCGTAAATAACATGATCCACAAAACCGGCACCCGCGGCTTCGTACAGGTTGTACACACTGTGTACCCCCGATTCTCGAAGCGCCGCTGCATCGTCACTGTACTGCACAATTGCACTGATTTTGCCTTGATAATTCAGTTTTTTTAGTTGCTCAACTGCAAACATATTTCCCGCGTGGTGCGGCATGGCTAGCAGTACCAGTTCAAGATTAGGTGCTCTGTCGAGTTTCTCCCAAAAGTCGGTATCTGAGGCGTCACCTTGCACTACATTGCGACCCTTTGTTTTATGTAAGTCGACTAAGTCTTGCTTGTGTTCAATACCGAGAATTTCGCCGTCAAATTGTTCCCTGAGTTCATCATAGGCACCGCTACCAATACGGCCCATGCCTAAGATTAAAAAGCGTGGATTGCCAATGGCGATGGGTCTGTCTTCTGGGTGTAACGGGCGTTTTTCGAGCTTGATTAAACGCTGCTGGAATCGCTGGTAGATATTACCGACGGTGGCGTTAAGTGGCGCGGCGAGTAAAAAACTAAAACTTAATGCCACGGCGATGATCACTAGCCACTCAGGAGGTAACCAACCTTTATAGGTGGCTACTGCGGCGACGATCAAACCGAATTCACTGAAGTTACCTAGGTTAAATGAGCCCAACATAGAGGTACGTGAACGCAGTTTAAAGCGAGTCAGAATGTAAACAAATAGCAGGATTTTAAGTGGCACTAACAACACCAATAGCGCTGCGAGTACGATATCCGATACCGTAGGTAAGCCGTTGAGCCCTATGGTTAAGAAGAAGGCAACGAGGAAGAGTTCTTTAAAATAGAACAGGGATTTTGCCAGCTCGGAGGATTTTTTGTGGCCCGCCAACAAGATACCGATAATCAGTGCGCCGAGATCGGGTTTTAAACCAACAGATTCAAATAACCAAGCGCCAACCACGAGTGCCATAACTAGGCCGAAGAGCACTAAGAGTTCACCGTGGCCGACACGGTCGAACGCTTTATAGATGAGCGGTTTAGCTAGTGGCAGTAAGAGTAATGCAAAGGCCCATACCGAAGGTACATCGCCTTTAGAAATGGTTAAAAACAGTACGGCGAAGATATCCTGCATAATCAAGATACCAATAGCGACCCGGCCGTAGAGGGATTGCACGTCGCCTTTATCTTCTAACACTTTGACCGCAAATACGGTGCTGGAGAAGCTTAATGCGAAGGCAATTAACGTCAGTTGCTCAAGGTTAAGACTCGTGAGTTGGCTTAAACCTAGTAAGCCGAAGAGTTTCAGAATCGGCACAAAAATCACTATCGAGAGCACTAAGTGCACACTCGAACCCGCCCATACTTCGGCCTTGAACAGGCTACGAATATCGAGTTTTAACCCTATGGCGAATAACAGTAAAGTGACGCCTAGGCTGGCGAGTTCTTGCAGTAATGGCAGGCTTTCTTTATCTATTCCTAAGATGAACAGTACAAAGCCTGCCACTAAGTAGCCGATGAGCGGAGGGAGTCCTATACGGCTGACGAGCATGCCGCAGATGAGTGTAATAATGAGGATGCCTGGTTCCATGATGCTCCAATCTAAAAAGTCTAAAATTGTAAGTGATTGTATAAGAAATCTATGACACTTGGATAAAAAAGCGGACTTTTAATGAAAAAAGTCCGCTTTTTATTGGTGTTGCGGTAAATACACTTGGCTGTTAAAACACGCGCGAACTAAATCACTCCGCTGGTCTAAGCCTAAATCGTCACTATTTCACGAGATGATCTAAATGGGTTGCAAAATCTTTGGGGCCCATAAAACCAGTCACACGTAAATCTTCCCTTTGCTCACCTTGTTCGTTAAACATCAACAGCGTAGGCAAACCGAGCACATTGTATTTTTCGAGTAAGGCCACATCGACCTTGTCACTCTTAGTCACATCCGCTTGTAGCAGCACGATTTTATTCATGCGGGCTAACACGTCGGTATCTTTAAAGGTGATGGCTTCGAACTCTTTACAGGCAACACACCAATCGGCGTACAGATCGAGCATCACAGGCTTACCTTGGGCGGTAGCGGCTGCAATTTCTTGCTCAAGATCTTCAATCGATTTAATGCGTTTAAAGCCATGGACTTCTTCGGTCGTCGCCGCAGTGCCTACGGAATTGTTATTAAAACCAAAGTGTCCCATCACAGCTTGGAATCCGTAGGAGAAGCTCGCCAGTAGCGCCAGCGTTAATAGCACTGAACGTACAGTTTGTTTCCAGTTAAATTCACTGAGTTTGTTCTGATGCATCAAGTAGCCGGTGAAGCTTACGCCCCACAATGACCAAAGCACATCGGATACTACGCCTGTCCAAATACGGCCAAGCATCACGATAGATACAGCGATCAGTAGGAAGCCGAAGATAGTCTTGATGATATCCATCCAAGCGCCGGCTCTCGGTAATAATTTACCGCCTGAGGTGCCGATAATCAGTAGAGGTAATCCCATACCCATACTGAGTACATACAGGGCTAAGAAACCTTGGAGTAGGTCGCCGGTTTGGGCCACATAAACGAGTGCACCCGACAGCGGCGCGGTAGTACAAGGTGATGCGACAAGGCCAGAAATCACGCCCATCAAGAACACGCCAACTAAGTTGCCACCTTTTTGATTATTCGAGACTGAGTTCATCTTCTCCTGCCAGCTCGATGGCAGTTTCAAATCGTATAGGCCAAACATAGATAAGCTGAGCACAAAGAACAAAATCGCGAGTACGACTAATACGGCAGGATGTTGTAATGCCGCTTGGTATTTTAGTCCCGCCGATGCAACCACTAACCCTAAGATAGAGTAAGTGATTGCCATGCCTTGGACGTAAGCCATGGACAAGGTAAAGGCTTTTGCGGTTGAGAGTTTTTGCCCTTGGCCGACAATAATACCCGACAAAATCGGATACATAGGGAATACGCAGGGCGTTAATGCCAGACCGACACCTAGACCAAAGAAAATCACTAAAGTCCAAATTAAGCTGTCGTTCGACAGCATTTGGCTCAGGGTATCTTGCTGAGTAATAGGTTGCGTATTGGCTTTATCGGCAGTGCTTGGCTCTGTGCTGGTTTGCTCAGTCGTTGTGGTTGATTCGGCGCCTGCAATTAAGCCATCGTTGGCTGCAATCGCCTTTAAAACGACTTCATGCTTGGTCGGTGGATAACACAATTTACCTTCGGCACAACCCATAAAGGTCACTGTGAGCGTAGCATTTTCATCGGCCTGTTTTAAACCAACGGGAATATCGACATAGGTATAATAGACTTCTTGCTTACCAAAATACTCATCTTCATGGGGCTTTCCCTTTGGTAGAGCGACCGTGCCTAACTCGGCACCATTGACGCTAAATTTAAGCTTGTCGCGGTACATATAGTAACCGTCGGCAATCACCCAATTGAGTTTGACCTGATTACCTTCTTGCTTGGAATCGAAGGCAAATGCTTGATCGACAGGCATCAATTCAGGCTCACCCTTCATGAAGTCGAATTTGGTACCGAAAACTCCTTCACTATGAGCTAAGGGCGCAAGAAGCAATAAAGAAGTGAAAATAAGGCTGAGTAGTTTTTTCATGGCTGAGTGTTGTCTTTTATCCAATCTAAGTAGGCTGGTAGCCCGTGGGTCACTGGCACGGCAATAATTTCGGGTACTTGATAAGGGTGAAGCCTAAGCACAAGTTGTTCTAACTCTGTATATCGACTTTGTAAACATTTAATCTGTAAGCTAAATTCTTGCTCTTCACAGATTTTTCCTTCCCAAGCATAAATTGAACGTATCGGGGCGGAAATCTGAACACAAGCGGCAATACGCGACTCAATTAAAGCTCGGGCCAAAGTATTGGCTTGTACTTCATCGGGGCAGGTAGTGCTAACCACTAAATACTGATGCTGCATAGTGTTAGGTATCGTCTCTTAAGAATCTTAAAGTTCGCTTAAGCCAACTCAGTTAGGCTACTTTACGTGTTTTAATGGTCTCATACATTAGCGGGTTAACAAAAGGGTGAGCTAAATATCAGTGTTTTGCTCCCTTACTTGGTCCTAATGGTTATCCTGACTTGAATTAAGACCGGATAACCCCCATTTAGTTTACAGAGATAGTCAGATAAACCTGAGGTCGGTATGTTTTTCATTATATTTTTACTCTTTGTGCTGATCCCAGTAATAGAGCTGTCGGTGCTGATCCGTGTGGGTGAAGTGCTTGGCACTTGGACTACCATAGGTTTAGTGCTGTTTACCGCCGTGCTCGGGGTCTCTCTGGTTCGCAGCCAAGGCTTAAACACCTTAATGCAAGTACAACAAAAACTCGCCCGTGGTGAAGCACCGGGGCAAGAAATTGTCGAGGGCATGATGTTAGCTATGGCGGGCATCTTGCTCGTGATCCCCGGTTTTGTAACCGATGCCATTGGCCTATTATTCTTGACGCCATTAACCCGTCGCCCCATTGCAGCCTTGTTGTTCAAACGCATGCAGTTACGGGTTGTTGCCGGTTTACAGGGCACAATGCACGGTGGCTTTCAAGCAGGCCAAGGTCCCTTTGGGCCTAAGCCACAGGACCCATTTGGCCAAGCACCATTTGATGATAGTGTGAAAAAGGACGGTAATGTGTTTGAGGGAGACTTTGAACATAAAGTCGATCCAAGTGATATCAAACCCGCTAGCCATCAACTCTCTGATAAAGCGCAGGACAAAGAACAGGATAAAGATCCTAAGCCTTAGTCTTAGTATGAGTCTCGTATTGTCTTAGTCGCCTGTTGCGTTAGTTTGTTATTGGATTAACTCAGTTGATTATCGCGTTTATTCGCTTGAGTTTTTTTCCTAATATCCCTTAGATACCAGTGGCTCACAGAATCAGTCTGACCTGTGCCGCTGGTTCACCTCCCACGTAATAGTCATTTCACTTTTAAAAAAACTCCAATCCTAATAACCCGCTCACTCAGCATAAGAGTTAACATGATATTAGAGAAAAGCTTTTTGATCGCATTCATGCGATAAAGTAAGGTATTTTTAAATCATGACTCTGTACCCAAGAGAAAAAGCAATATCAGTGCTGTTGTCCATGTTGAGTAGGTTTTCGACGATAGTAAATTCAATTGCACTGTTATTCAGATAATACCTATAGCCTAGAAATACTTCGTGGGAAGGTTTTGAAAAGTCATTATCTGTTTTGAGTAAACCTTCATAATGATGTAATTCAATAAGCCAACCATGGCGTCCCATTAAATACTCATAACCTAAAGATAACATTACAGCATGGTCTTTATAGTCTATTCCAGATAGACTTTCATCATTTCGTCTAAAGCTTATACCTGTTGTGGAGTAAAAATGATGCATTCCAGATGTATAGCTATAATTCAGCTGTAGTGCTTGCTCAAAACGGTTATCTACAAATGGGCCAGAATTAACATGGTTGTAATATAAGCTGCCACCTATTGATAGACCATAATTATCCTCACTAAGCAATTGATATTCTAAATAGAAATTTAGGGCATTCGTTAGCGTATCGCCAGAAAGATCAGGTTGATTTATACCATTCTTTGAAAATATTTGGTTTTTGTCTTTGATTGTATTGTCGCGGCCATTTTGACCCACACCAAATGCATCATGAAACCAGATAGTGACTGAGTCAAGATGGTTATCCCCACTAAAACTCCACTTATAATTAGTATCAAACATCCATTTTTCAGTGAGTTGCCACTTTATTCCACCATTAAGAGAATTATGATAATAGTCAGCATAGTAATCGTCAGTTTCAGCCCATACACTTGCTACTGTTGCAGATCCGTATATCTCTTTTTTCCCTTCAGGCAGTGCAAATCCTGAACGAAGTAGAGGCGTTAAGCTACCCGCATGTGTAGGTGATTGGGCATGCACACGAAGTGGCCCATAATGACTATAATTGATATTTTCTGCGAAAGTACTCGGTAAAAATATTACCGTATAAATTAGATGTGCTCTAATAGTCACAAATAAAATTTTCTTTGCATATTTCATCGAAAACTCTTTTTAGCTAATCTCTATTAAAAGCAATGTTTTGTAGTGAGGCTGATTTTATGTATAAATGACTGAAAATTCTCTATTTGAAGCAATAAAGTTTTTGATTGGACAGCTTTCTAATTGACTTTAGAATTAAAAGCTACAAAAAACATACCATAATAATACAAGTGCGAGCCAGAATGACCTACAGATAAACGGGATTGTAGTGAGTATTAGTAAAGTGCTAATAACTGCCAATAATATTGTCTGTTTACTCATTGTCTGGACGCTATCAAAGCGTAATTTCATGATGCTTCTCAAACATAAATTGTTATGCTAACAAAGTAATAACATTGTTTATGTTGTTAGTTATAGGTAGTGGTATTTCAGATGGCATTGTAAATTAATAATCAGCACTAAATATACCGCTGCTATTTACTCGTGTAAATGTGTGTAACAGGTAATTGTCCCGTATTAGCGGTGTAAATATGGAACTGATAGTTCATATTTTTAATTAATATATTTATTTATCAGTCATATTAGTTATCGTAATTAAAGACCAATCTCAGTTTGCCAAACTTGTTTATCTAATGGATGTGCTTGTTTAAATTATCCCTCAAATCGGAATAGATCAAAAATGAAATGGCCAGCCAGCCCACTTGCATAGGGACTGACTGGCCGCGCCGGGAAGCGTTTTTGGATAAAATGCGGAGCAGGTTAGCTGGGTGATTGACCTCCTGTTGCCGTCGCTTTGATATTGAATACTAGGCTGTACATCACTGGCAGTACGATGAGCGTCAGCAGAGAAGCGAAGCCTAGACCGAAAATAATTGTAATCGCCATAGAACCGAAAAACGCGTCAGGGATCAGCGGTATCATCCCGAGCATAGTGGTTATCGCGGCCATCATCACTGGGCGAACACGGCTGACACAGGAGTCGATTAAGGCAAAATAGGCTGGTTTACCTTCACTGAGCTCGAGGTTGATCTGATCGACCAAGACAATACCGTTTTTAATCACCATGCCCGACAAACTCAGTAATCCGAGTAGTGCCATAAAGCTGAAGGGCGCATCGAACAACAAGAGTCCCGCTGAAACCCCAATCAATGCCAGTGGCACAGTAAACCAGATCACTAAGGGCTGACGCACTGAGTTGAACAAGAATACGGTAATCAAAAACATCGCCAGATAACCTAAGGGAATCGAGCTAAATACCGACGCTTGTGCTTCACCTGCGGTTTCAAATTCACCGCCCCATTCTAAGCGGTAACCTGCGGGCAGGCTGATCGCTTCGACCTGGTCTTTGATTTTGCGCAGTACAGAGTCGGCGGTTTCATTGCTACCAAGCTTAGGATCGGCCATCACAGCGAGCATGCGCATGCGATCGCGGCGCATCACCAGTGGATTTTCCCACTCAGTGTTGAAGCTACTGACTACTTGGGTGGCGGGCACAAAGGTATTGTGTTCGCTGCTCCAAATTTGCAGCTTCCACAGGCTGTCCGCTTGCAAACGTTCTTCGGCGGGCGCTCTGGCGACTATCGGCAACAAGTGGCTGGTTTCTCGGTATAAACCTATTTGCTTACCGCTAAAGTTAACCAATAGGGCATTGTCGAGATCTTGCTTACTGATCCCCGTTTCCCGCGCTTGGGCATTTTCCAGTTGCGGACGGATCAGCGGCACCTGACTACGCCAGTTGTGACGTATGCCATCCATGCTTGGTTCGGCGTGGAAAATCGCCTCGGCTTGAGCACCTAAAGCGCGCAGCACTTCTGGGTTATCACCGTAAAAGCGTGCCTCAATTTTAGCGGCGGGCGAAGGGCCGTTCTCCATGTTTTTTAAACGATATTGTGCCTGCGGGAAACGTTGATTTAACAAGGTTTCTAATTCTGGCATATAGGCTTTAACTGCGTCTAAATCCTGCATTTCTACAATCAACTGGGCAAAGGCAGGATAGCCTTTTTCTGGCTGATAGGGCAGTACGAAGCGCTGCGAACCTTGGCCAATAACGGTTGTTAAGTGTTTTAGCCCAACGTCTTTTTGCTCGTCCAGCGTAAGCATTAACTTCTCGATATCAGCGGTAAAACGCTCGGTCGCCTTGATGTCAGTCCCCTCTGGCATCCAGATATCCACAAAGAAAATCGGCGTGTTAGAAGCAGGAAAGAACACATTCTTGATATGACCAAAGCCCACCACAGCGCTGAAAAGCATAGCGATAACCAGCAGTATGCTCACCAGTCTAAAGCGCAGCGCTACAATTAAGCTTGTGCGATATAAGCTGAAGAACCAGCCCTTGTAGGGGTCTTGGGCTTCTTCGTCGCTTGGCGCATCTTTAAATAACAGATGACAGAAAAACGGCGTGAGTGTGATGGCGGTGATCCAGCTGATAAACAGTGAAATCATCAACACTTGGAATAAAGAACGGCAGAACTCACCGGCGGCATTTTGCGATAAGCCAATGGGGGCAAAGGCAATAATGGCAATCACAGTCGCGCCCAATAGCGGCCACTGGGTTTGGGACACTATCTGTTTGGCCGCTTCTAAGCGGGTCTTACCACGACGGATACCAATTAAAATGCCTTCAGTAACGACAATGGCGTTATCGACCAACATACCAAGGGCAATAATGAGTGCGCCGAGGGAGATGAGCTGTAGCTCAATCCCGAGCACTTTCATCACGATAAAAGTGCCTAGAATCGTCAGCAGTAATATCAGGCCCATCAACAGGCCTGAGCGCAATCCCATAAACAGCAGAAGCACGGCGATCACTATGGCAATGGATTCCATTAGGTTGATTAAGAAGCCGTTAACTGTCTCATCGACCGCCTGACTCTGATTATAAACCGTCGCTAAATTCATGCCGATTGGGCGTTGTGATTCAAGCTCGGCTAAACGGTCACTGACCTTTTGCCCGATTTCGACTACATTCACACCGCTAGAGAAAGAAATCCCCAGCGATAACGCTGCTTCACCTTTATTGTGATAAAGCACGTTAGGGGTTTCGTCATAATCCCTTTCAATATTGGCAATGTCGCCAAGGTAAATCAGCTCAGAACTACCCGGAGGGCTGACGATCAAACGCGCGAGATCCTGCACATTGCTAAATTCGCCCGTGGGATGAATGCGGATACGGTTATCGCCAATCACTAAGCTGCCCGCGTTAGAGACGACGTTTTGATTGTTCACTAAACCATAGATATAGCTCTGATCTAACCCCAGTGCCGATAGCTTTTGCTGGGAGATTTCAATCACGACTTGCTCGGTGACGTTGCCAGCAACAGAAACCTTTTTTACTCCAGGTACTAGCACTAGCTCGCGGCGCAGATAGTCGGCGTAATTGCTCAACTCGCGGTTGCTGTAATCAGGTCCCGAAAGGTTAAATAAAATGCCATACACATCGCCAAAGTCGTCCATCACCTGTGGCGTTGCTGTGCCCGGCGGCAAGTTTCCCGCAGCATCATTGACTTTACGACGCACTTCATCCCATACCTGCGGTAGGCTGGTTTTATCGTAGCTTTCTTTAATCTCGATTTGGATTTGTGATAAACCCGCACTATTAATTGAAGTCACATGCTTAATGGCGTCGAGTTGCTGCAGGGCATCTTCGAGCGGTAATGTCACTTCTTCTTCAACTTGCTCAGGCGAGGCACCGGGATAAGCCGTGATCACTAAAGCTTCTTTAATGGTAAATTCGGGGAATTCTAGTTGCCCCAAACCGGTAAAACTGACGCTACCACCCACGAGTAGTAGCAACACAAACATCCAACTGATGACTTTGTGGCGTATCGAATACTCTGCAATGTTCATCAATTACACCCCACGCTGCCAGCGTAGTGGTTTGACTTTCATGCCATCGGATAATTGAGACACTCCAGCGCTGACGATGAGATCGCCCTTGTTGACGCCCGTTAAAATCTCAACACCTTGATTACTCACGCGTCCTAGCGTCACCATCGTCGGTTTTACTTCACCCGATTGCGCTTGATAAATCCACACTTGCACTTGGCCATCTTGGTCGCGCTTATCGATAGCGGTCACTGGCACTACCGTTGACGCAAGGGCACTAGGATCTTTGACTAAGGCTAAAGTCAACTCGGCACTCATTCCTGGAAGTAACTGAATATCTTGAGGTTGAGGTAACGAAAACACCACTTCATAGGCTTGAGTACCCGGCGTGACTTGAGTCGAGTATTCTTTAAATTTGGCATCGAAACTTTGCTCGGGGAAGGCACTAAAACGCACTTTAGCTGCAAAGTGAGCTTGATCGGTATATTGTTTCAAACCCGCCGCCATCGACTCGGGAACTTGAATGCTAATATCGAGCAAATTATTGTTTTGTAATGTTAATACCCCTTGGTTTGCTTGCACTATTTGGTGGTTATCCACTAAACGTTTGGCGACTGTACCGCTAAAAGGCGCCGTTAAACGGGTGTAACTCAGTTGATCGCGTGCAGCGGCTAAGGCGGCGGTGGCCGATTTGAGTTGCGCTTGAGTGCTATCAAACTCAGATTGTGAAATCAGCTTGCGATTGAGTAGCTCAACTTTACGTTTAAAGTCAGCGGCTAACAGTTCATGCTCCGCCTCGCGGGTCATTAAATTATTGTGGGCGTCCCTGTCATCAAGTTTTGCGAGTAAGCTACCTTGAGTGACTCTTTGCCCTTCAACTAATGCCAATTCTGTTAATTGTCCTGAAATGCGGAACGATAATTCTGCGCGACTATTGGCGGCAACGCGGGCTGGAAATGTTCTGAAATCTCCGTCTTCTACATTGAGTACTTCAAACAGTTTAACCGGACGAATTGTTGCCACTTGCACTGAACTTTCCGCAGGCGAACAACCACTGATCAGGGCTGGAAGCAGCATTGTCAGCGGCAAGAGTCGATATGATTTCATGGTGGAGATTTCCTAGTTAACAAATTGTCAGCATTTCTGGGCGCGAAGATACCAGCTAAATTAGTTGCAATAAACGGGATACTTTGGGATTATCAGTCCCACATAATGAGATTGAACTTAAGGTCAAAATGAAGACAGAGGACTTAGCGTTATTCCACCGAATTGCTGAAACCGGTAGTTTGATTGAAGCGGCGGATTTACTTAACTTACCTAAATCGACTGTGAGTCGGCGTTTGCAAGCCTTGGAAGATGAGCTGAACATTAAATTGTTCCACCGTCAGAGCCGCTCTATGACGCTCACTTCTGCGGGCAGTCATTTTTACCAGCGCTCGCAGAATATTTTGGCTCAGCTCGACGAAACCCTATTCGAAATGACCAATGACGATGCTGAGATCAGCGGGCATTTGCGTATTCAAATGTTCCCCATCCATAGCATGAAAATTTTGATGCAAGCCATTTTCCGCTTTATGGATATGCACCCTAAACTCACCTTAGAAGTCATCAGCAGTTCAGAATCCGTTGATATGGTGAAACATAATCTCGATGTGGCCTTTGTGGTCGAGCCTGCGTTGGATACCTTAGATTTAGTGGTGCGGCCAATTTTTACCACTGACTTACGTTTTTACGCCAGTCCGCAATATTTAGCGGCACACGGCACACCTAAAACACCGAAAGAGATTGAAGCACATAATGTGTCTATGTTCCGTTTATCCAACGGCAAAATTTTTAATGAGTTATTTATCGGTTCAGAACAAGAAGTGAGAGTCAGAGGCAATTTCTGCTCCAACAGTATTGAAGTGGCGGTAGAGTTTGGATTGCAAGGACGCGGTATCGTGTATGCACCTTCTGAAGTCGTTGCCGAATATGTGGAAACAGGTGAGTTAGTGACCTTATTACCTGAAATCCAACCCCACCAAGGCGAGTGCTTCTTAGCTTATCCATCAAGACGTTACGTAAGTTTAGCCAGTCGGCGCTTTATCGACTATATCATGCAAGAGTTAGTGCCAAACGGCGTGCCGACTAATATGAGTGAGCAAGGCCCACGTCGATCCTGCAAAGCCTCTACGGGAGCGTTTTCAGACGACGTGTTGCGCTTTCCCGTTAAAAAATCAAGCTAGTTTATCCCTCGCTAATGGCGTTTGCGGTCGTGATCTTTGTGGGCTCACAGATCCGCTGCGCCAGCCAATAACAGGCAATTCCCATCAAAATATTGGTCACAGGTAGCGCGAGCAGCAGGCCTTTAACGTCACCTATATACGATCCCAAGGCTGCTAGCGGCAGCATGAGCAGTACTAAGCGGCACAGATTGATGACTAATGAACTCATAGGCCTGTGGTAGGCATTGAGGGAGGTCGCGACAATAATCACTATACCCAAAGGTCCGTAGGCGCAGGGCAGTACTAAGATATAAAAACTCAGCCATTCGATAACCTGCGGATCGGTACTGAATAAATGCGCGATAGGCTCGGCTAAAAAGATCAGTGGGATATAGAGTAAGGTTTGGAAAATAAAGATAAATTTTATCGATAATAGCAGGGCTTCTTTCGCTCTGTGTGGCTGTCCTGCCCCTAAGTTTTGCGCAATAAAGGGCATTAAACTCGACGACAGTGCCATCACTACTATTAATAGCACTGACTCTAACCGAGTACCGGCACCAAAGGCTGCCACGGCACTGTGATCGATATGCGCCAACATGGCCATAATAATGGCATTGGCTAGTGGATTGATTAAATTCATCAAGGCGGCGGGTTGTGCTATATGGGCTAATTTGCTCCAGTTCGCGCGCATTCTGTCTATGTCAAAGGCGGCCCATTCGAGCATTTTGCGCCTGACAATCAACAAATATCCCGACAAAGATAAGGCAATCAACCAAGCGAACAGGGTTGCAATTGCGGCGCCTTGGATTTCTAAACGTGGAAATGGCCCAATACCAAAAATCAGTAACGGATCGAGGATAAGATTGATGAGTGCCGCCAGCGCCATGATCATCGCCGGCGAGCGGGTGTCGCCAGTGGAACGTAAGCCTTGATTGCCTACCATCAACAATACCAGCAGCGGTGCGCTGACATACCAGTAAATCATATAGTCGTGGATCAGCGGCAAGCTGTCATCGTTTGCCCCGAGTAAGCGAAACAGTGGCGTAATAAAAATGCTACCCAGTGCGGCTAAACTGGCGATCAAGACAAAGGTGAGCAATAAGGCATCATGCAAGAACACTTTGGCCTTGTGGGCATTACCCGAACCGATAAGTCGACCTAAATTGGTCGAGACTCCAGCGCCAATACCAATGGCGATGCTAGAGATCACTAAGGTCACCGGAAAGGTAAAACTAATGGCGGCTAAGGCTTCGGTGCCTAATTGGCTGATAAAAAAAGTGTCAGCGAGGCTGAAACCTAGAATGGTCATAATGCCAATTAAGTTGGGGAGGCTCATGTTGAGCAGTACACGACCAATTGGCGCGGTGAGCAGCCCGTGTCTGTCTTTCATGGAAAAATAGTGCCTTGTTAGCGAGCGGAGGCGAGATTCTAGCAGGATTGTGCGGACTTGAAAAAACCGACATCAAAAAATTGAAGTTTTTTTTGTAAATGCCCTTGGATCTCGACACTGTCAGCCCCATATCTCAGACAGCAAAAGAGCAGACTAAGGTGTCTGTTTTTTTAATCACAAATAGGCTCGATTGTAGGGCATCAAATCATTAGGAGAGTTCATAGATGAATATTCGTCCATTACATGACCGCGTAATCGTTAAGCGTCTAGAAGTTGAATCAACATCAGCGGGTGGCATAGTACTGACCGGTAGCGCCGCTGAAAAATCAACTCGCGGTGAAATCCTTGCTGTGGGCAATGGCCGTATTTTAGAAAATGGCACAGTTAAGCCACTGGATGTCAAAGTGGGTGACGTGGTGATCTTCAACGAAGGTTACGGCGTTAAGAAAGAAAAAATCGACGGTCAAGAAGTCTTGATCCTGTCGGAAGCTGACCTGATGGCAGTAGTGGGTTAATCCTCAGCATCAATTCGACATTCCAATTAATCATTAAAAATTTAAAGGATAATCAAGATGGCAGCTAAAGAAGTTGTATTTGGTAATGACGCTCGCGTAAGAATGCTGGCTGGCGTAAACATTCTCGCGAACGCAGTTAAAGTGACCTTAGGCCCTAAAGGCCGTAACGTGGTATTAGACAAGAGCTTCGGCTCACCACTGATCACTAAAGACGGTGTTTCTGTTGCCAAAGAAATCGAGTTAGAAGACAAATTCGAAAACATGGGCGCGCAAATGGTGAAAGAAGTTGCTTCTAAAGCCAACGACGCCGCCGGTGATGGTACTACTACTGCAACTGTACTGGCTCAAGCCATTGTAGTTGAAGGCTTAAAAGCCGTTGCAGCCGGTATGAACCCAATGGATCTGAAGCGCGGTATCGACAAAGCTGTTATCGCTGCAGTTGCTGAATTAAAAGCCTTATCACAACCTTGTGCAGATTCAAAAGCGATTGCGCAAGTTGCGACTATCTCTGCAAACTCTGACGAATCTATCGGCGAAATCATCGCAACTGCGATGGAAAAAGTCGGTAAAGAAGGCGTGATCACAGTTGAAGAAGGCCAAGCGTTAGAAAACGAATTGGACGTAGTAGAAGGTATGCAGTTTGACCGTGGCTACCTATCTCCATACTTCATCAACAAGCCAGAAACGGGCAGCGTTGAATTAGATCACCCATTCGTACTGTTAGTAGATAAGAAAATCTCTAACATTCGCGAACTGTTACCTATCCTTGAAGGTCTGGCAAAAACCGGTAAGCCATTGCTTATCGTTGCTGAAGACGTTGAAGGCGAAGCATTAGCAACTTTAGTTGTGAACAATATGCGCGGTATTGTGAAAGTGGCTGCCGTTAAAGCACCTGGCTTTGGCGATCGTCGTAAGGCAATGCTGCAAGACGTAGCAATCCTGACTGGCGGTACTGTTATTGCTGAAGAAATCGGCCTAGAGCTTGAAAAAGCAACGCTGGAAGATTTAGGTACAGCTAAGCGTGTTGTGATCACTAAAGACAACACCACCATCATCGATGGTAACGGCGAGCAAACACAAATTGCTGCTCGTGTAAGCCAAATCAAACAACAAGTTGAAGAATCAACGTCAGACTACGACAAAGAAAAACTGCAAGAGCGTATGGCTAAACTAGCTGGCGGCGTAGCAGTAATCAAAGTTGGCGCAGCGACTGAAGTTGAAATGAAAGAGAAAAAAGCCCGCGTTGAAGATGCTCTGCATGCAACTCGCGCTGCGGTAGAAGAAGGCGTGGTTCCTGGCGGCGGTGTTGCTCTGGTTCGCGTAGCTTCTAAGATCGCTGAAGTAGAAGTATTAAACGAAGACCAAAAACACGGTGTGGTTATCGCACTGCGTGCAATGGAAGCGCCACTACGTCAAATCGCCACTAACGCGGGTGAAGAAGCGTCAGTTGTTGCTAACACAGTGAAGAACGGCAGCGGTAACTTCGGTTACAACGCCGGTAATGATACTTACGGTGATATGTTAGAAATGGGTATCCTTGACCCAACTAAAGTGACCCGTTGTGCATTGCAATTCGCTGCGTCAATCGCAGGTCTGATGATCACTACAGAAGCTATGGTTGCTGAAATTCCACAAAATGCTAGCCAAGATATGGGCGGTATGGGTGGGATGGGCGGAATGGGCGGCATGATGTAATTTTTGCTGGTCTAAAACGTTGATTACGGCGTTGCTGCTCGCTCACATACACACAACGTATGCTACGCTCACAGCGCCTTGTATTGAACGTTTTATCCTGCGCAAAAATATCTGCGGTCTTTAGCTTAATCGCTTAAACCTAAATTTTTGTAAGAGAAAAATGAAAACCCCGACTCGGGTAACTGAGTCGGGGTTTTGTTTTTTGGCGCTGTCGCGCCAGAGTGCCTGATAATTTCTTTTTATATTTGTGTTGCTAAGACGTGCAGCTGCGCAGCTAAGTTCTATATTCCCTAATTGCCTGCCGCAGGCTCTCGCACTGTTACACCAGTGACACGCCGTGGATACTTCCCTGTAGGCTCTACTAAAACATATATGGACCCATCCGGTTTGCAAGACATTCGATATCAATTTTGAGAAGAGTTCATTGCACCCATATATTCGGCCTCTTATTGAGGGATTCCTCTG